>NZ_JBJGYX010000021.1:0-71893 GCF_054050195.1 Geodermatophilus sp. SYSU D00710 | reverse complement strand
CCCCCCCCCCCCCCCCCCCCCCCCCCCCCCCCCCCCCCCCCCCCCCCCCCCCCCCCCCCCCCCCCCCCCCCCCCCCCCCCCCCCCCCCCCCCCCCCGCGTTCCAGGGACCGAGACCGAGGACGGGCGGACGTGGACGGGCGGGAGCCGGAGCGGGCGAGCATCTGGGACGCCGCCCACCGACGGACGACGATCGGCCTGCTGACCCTCGTCACCCTCGTCGCCTTCGAGGCGATGGCCGTCGGGACGGCGATGCCGCGCGCGGTCGCCGAGCTCGACGGCGTCGCCTGGTACGCGTGGCCCTTCAGCGCCTTCCTGGTCGCCTCGGTCGTCGGGATGGTCCTCGGCGGCGAGGTGGGGGACCGGCGGCCACCGGGACCGGGCGTCCTCGCCGGCGTGCTGGTGTTCGCCACCGGCCTCCTGGTCGCCGGCCTCGCCCAGCACATGGCCGTCCTCGGCCGCGCCGTGCAGGGGCTCGGGGCCGGCGTGGTCATCGTGCTGCTCTACGTCGTCGCCGGACAGGCCTACTCCTCCCGGCTGCGCCCCCGCCTCTTCGGTGCCTTCGCGGCAGGCTGGGTGCTGCCGGCGCTCGTCGGGCCGCTGGCCGCCGGGCTGGTGACCACCTCGATCGGCTGGCGGGCGGTCTTCCTGGGGCTGGTGCCGCTCGTCGCGGCCGGCCTCGCGCTGCTGCTCACCGCCGGTCCCGGCGAGGCGCCCGCCGGCGGTCCGGCGGCCCCGCGCGGGTACGGCCGGGTGGCGTGGGCGCTGCTGGCCGGCGGCGGCATCGCCGCGCTGCAGTACGCCGCGCAGCGGCTGGACCCGCCCGCCGTCGTCATCGCCGTCCTGGCGGCGGCGGGCCTCGCCGCCGCGCTGCGCCGGCTGCTGCCGCGCGGCACCGTCCGGGCCCGACCCGGCATCCCGGCCGTCGTCGCCGCGCGCGGCCTGCTGGCCGGTGCCTTCTTCGGCATGGACGCCCTGCTCCCGTTCGTCCTGACCGAGCAGCACGGGTGGAGCGCGGCCACCGCCGGGCTGCCGCTGACCGCCGGCGCCGTCGGCTGGGTCGTCGCCGCCCAGCTGCAGGGGCGGCGACCGGACGTCCCGCGCCAGCGGGTGCTCCGGCTCGGGTGCCTGGTGGTGGCGACGGGCCTGGCCGCCACGGCGACGATCGCCGTCCCCGCGCTGGGCGGGTGGCCGGCGTACCTCACGTGGGCGCTGGCGGGGGTCGGCATGGGCCTGGGCATGCCGAGCGTCGGGGTGCTGCTGCTCGACCAGTCGCCGGAGGCCGAGCGGGGGGCCAACTCGGCCGCCCTGCAGATCTCCGACGTGACCGCGTCGGCGCTGTGCATCGGGCTATCGGGCGTCCTGGTGGCCGGCGCCGCCGACGCCGGCGGCCCGCTGTGGCCCGCGGTGCTCGCGGCGGTCGCCGTGCTGACCCTCCCGGCGCTGCTGGGCGCCCGGGTGGCCGGGCGCACGGTCGCTCGACCGGGCAGGTCCGTCGTGCGCGACTAACCTGGGCCGGTGACCTACCTCGACCACGCGGCCACCACGCCGGTGCTCCCCGAGGTGCTCGCCGCCGTGACCGAGCAGTGGGGCCGGGTGGGCAACGCCTCGTCGCTGCACGCCAGCGGCCGCGCCGCGCGCCGGGTCGCCGAGCAGTCCCGCGAGCGGCTGGCCGAGGCGCTGGGTGCCCGCCCGTCGGAGGTGCTGTTCACCGGCGGGGGAACCGAGAGCGACAACCTGGCGGTCAAGGGCCTGTACTGGGCGCGGCGGGAGGCCGACTCGCGGCGCCGCCGGCTGGTGGTCAGCCCGGCCGAGCACCACGCCGTCCTCGACAGCGCCGAGTGGCTGGCCAAGCACGACGGCGCCGAGGTCACCTGGGTGCGCCTGGAGCCGACCGGGCGGGTCACGCCCGGGGCGCTGGCCGAGGCGCTCGGCGACGGCTCCGACGTCGCGGTGGCCAGCGTGATGTGGGCCAACAACGAGATCGGCACGGTCAGCGACGTCGCCGCCCTGGCCGACGTGGCGCACGCCGTGGGCGTGCCGCTGCACACCGACGCGGTCCAGGCGGTGGGCCAGGTGCCGGTCGACTTCGCCGCCAGCGGCGTCGACGCGCTCACCATGACCGGGCACAAGCTGGGCGGGCCGATGGGCGCCGGGGCGCTGCTGCTGCGGCGCGACGCCGAGTGCATGCCGCTGCTGCACGGCGGCGGCCAGGAGCGCGACGTCCGCTCGGGCACCCTCGACGTCCCGGCCATCGTGGGCCTCGCCGTCGCGGCCACCACGGCCGTGCGCTCCCGGCCCGAGCGGGCCGCGCGGCTCACGGTGCTGCGCGACCGGCTGGTGGCCGGCGTGCTCGAGCAGGTCCCCGACGCGCAGCTCAACGGAGCCCCGCTGGACGACGTCGTCGCCGGGGGGCCCGGCCGGCTGCCGGGCAACGCCCACCTGTCCTTCCCCGGCGCCGAGGGTGACGCGCTGCTCATGCTGCTCGACGCCCGCGGCATCGAGTGCTCGACCGGCTCCGCCTGCAGCGCCGGCGTCGCGCGGCCCAGCCACGTGCTCACCGCCATCGGGGCGGAGGCCGGCCGGGCGCGCAGCTCGCTGCGGTTCAGCCTCGGCTCGACGAGCACCGACGCCGACGTCGGCGCGCTGCTGGCCGTGATCGCGCCCGTGGTGGAGCGCGCCCGCCGCGCCGGGCTGGGGCGGTAGTGCGCGTCCTCGCCGCGATGAGCGGAGGAGTGGACTCCGCCGTCGCCGCCGCGCTGGCCGTCGACGCCGGCCACGACGTCACCGGCGTGCACCTGGCGCTCTCGCCGGACCGGCAGACGCTGCGCAGCGGCGCCCGCGGCTGCTGCAGCGTCGAGGACGCCCACGACGCCCGCCGGGTCGCCGACGAGCTGGGCATCCCGTTCTACGTCTGGGACCTCGCCGAGCGGTTCACCGAGGACGTCGTCGACGACTTCGTCGCCGGGTACGCGGCCGGCCGCACGCCCAACCCGTGCCTGCGCTGCAACGAGCGGATCAAGTTCACCGCGGTGCTCGACCGGGCGCGGGCGCTGGGCTTCGACGCGGTCGTCACCGGCCACCACGCGCGGCTCGAGGACGGGCAGCTGCGCCGCTCGGTGGACGCGGCCAAGGACCAGTCCTACGTCCTCGGGGTGCTCACCGCGGGCCAGCTGGCCGGGGCGGTGTTCCCGCTGGGGTCGATGACCAAGGAGCGGGTGCGCGCCCTCGCCGCCGAGCGCGGGTTCGCCGTGGCCGGCAAGCCCGACTCCCACGACATCTGCTTCATCCCCGACGGCGACACCCGCGGCTTCCTCACCCGGCGAC
Organism: Geodermatophilus sp. SYSU D00710; assembly: GCF_054050195.1. Classification (NCBI taxonomy): domain Bacteria; kingdom Bacillati; phylum Actinomycetota; class Actinomycetes; order Geodermatophilales; family Geodermatophilaceae; genus Geodermatophilus; species Geodermatophilus sp. SYSU D00710. The sequence goes on along the minus strand of NZ_JBJGYX010000021.1, from coordinate 68,568 downwards.
TGGGCGCGCGGCCGGGTCCGGTCGTCGACGCCGCCACGGGCGCCACCCTGGGCACGCACGAGGGCACCCACGGGTTCACCGTGGGGCAACGGCGCGGCCTCGGCGTCGCCGTCGGGGACCAGCGGCCGCGCTACGTGCTGTCCATCGAGCCGGTCACGCGCACGGTGACCGTCGGGACCGCCGACCTCGCCGGCGTCGACGTCGTCCGCACCGGCCCGCCCACCTGGACCGGCCCGGCCCCGCGGCTGCCGCTGCGGGCCGAGGTGCAGCTGCGGGCGCACGCGGCGCCGGTCGCCTGCGAGGTGACCGCCGGGGCCGACGGCGGGCTGGTGCTCGCGCTCGCGGAGGCTCAGCGCGGCGTCGCCTCCGGGCAGTCGGCCGTCCTCTACGCGCCCGACCCGGTCCGCGGTGACCTGGTGCTGGGCCAGGGGACCGTCGCCGGCTGACCCGGACGCCGCCGGACGGTCCACCGGAGAGGTCTGGTGTCGGAACGGTTCGTCACCTACGGTGTCCGGCGAGCCACTCCCCGCACGTCCTCCGGAGGACCCCCTTGCGCCGAACGCGCTACCCCCTGGCCGCCGCCGTCGCGGTGGCGACCACGGCCGGTCTGCTGGCCGTCCCCGCCGCCGCGCAGGCCGCGCCCAAGGACGTCACCGTCCAGCTGCTGGCCATGAACGACTTCCACGGCCGCATCACCCCGCAGGGCGGCGCCGACGGGTCGCTGGCCACCTCGCCCGGCCCCGACGGCGTCTACGGCAACACCGACGACGTCACCGTCCCGGTCGGCGGCGCCCAGCACGTCGCTGCCACGGTCGAGCGGCTGCAGACGACGTTCAAGGACACGACGCAGGGCCCGTCGACGTCGTTCTTCGTCGGCGCGGGCGACCTGATCAGCGCCTCCTCCTTCGAGTCGAGCGTCTACAAGGACGAGCCGACCATCGAGGCGCTCAACGCCATGGGGCTCGACGTCTCCTCCGTGGGCAACCACGAGTTCGACCGGGGCACCGAGGAGCTGCGGCGCGTCTCCGGAGCCACCGACGGCACCTTCAGCGACGACGTGACCGCCTGCGAGGGCATCACCCCGGGCGTCGACGGCTGCTTCGGCGAGGGCGAGCACGCCTTCCACGGCGCCGAGTTCCCGTACCTGGCCGCCAACGTGATCGACACGGCGACCGGCCAGCCGATGCTGCCGCCGTACCAGGTGTTCCGGACCCCGGCCAACCAGCGGATCGCGCTCATCGGCGTCGTCACCGAGACCACCCCGACCATCGTCTCGCCCGACGGCGTGGCCGACGTGACCTTCATCGACGAGGCCGAGGCGGTCAACCGCTGGGTGCCGGAGTTGCAGCGCCAGGGCATCGAGGCGATCGGCGTGCTGGTCCACGAGGGCGGCGCGGTCACCGACCCGAACGCCGCGCCCGCGGTGGACAACTGCACCGGCCTGACCGGCCCGATCATCGACATCAACGCCCGCACCTCCGCGGCGGTCGACCTCATCGTCAGCGCGCACAGCCACACCGCCTACAACTGCCGGCTCGCCGACCCGAGCGGCCAGCCGCGCCTGGTGACCCAGGCCGGGTTCTACGGCCGGCTGCTCACCGACATCCGGTTGACGATCAGTCGCACCACCGGCGACGTCGTCCGCTCCGCCACGTACTCGGCGACCAACGTGCCGGTGACCCGCGAGGCCGCCGACCCCGAGGTGCAGTCGATCGTCGACTACTGGAACGCCCGCGCCGCCGAGACGCGCAACGTCGTCGTCGGCGAGGCGACCGACTTCATCGGCAACTCGGTGTCGGCCCAGCGCCGCGCCGAGCAGCCCATCGGCAACCTCGTCGCGGAGGCCCAGCTGCAGGCGATGCAGCAGGAGCAGTTCGGCTTCCCGGTCGTGGCGTTCATGAACCCCGGCGGGGTCCGCGCGAACATCGAGGCCGGCGAGGTGACGTTCGGTGAGCTGTTCGCCGTCCAGCCCTTCGGCAACACGGTCAACGCGATCACGCTGACCGGCGCGCAGATCGACGACGTGCTGGAGCAGCAGTTCCAGGCACCCGGCGGCCCGCGCAACAGCCAGCTGGTCCTGGGCACCTCCGAGGGCTTCGCCTACACCTACGACCTCGACCTGCCCTACGGCGAGCGGGTGGTCGACACCTCGATCAGCATCGACGGCGTCACCGTCGACCCGGCCGCCTCCTACCGCGTCGTCGCCAACTCGTTCCTGACCGCGGGCGGTGACTCGTTCACCGCCTTCACCGGCGGGACAGGGCTGACGGTCGGACCGGTCGACGTCGACGCGCTGGTGGCCTTCTTCGAGGCCAACTCCCCGGTCAGCCCGCCGGCCGCCGACCACGGCACGGCCATCTGACCGACCGCACCACCCGGCCGTCCGGGCCACGGCGGCGGCGGTACTAGCGTCGCCGCCGTGGCCACCCCGACCGAGCCCGAGACCAACCCCGACCCGAGGCCGGTCCCCGCACCGTGGGGGCCGGCCTCGGGCGTCGGGTCGCTGCCCGGGACCGACCCGGCCGAGGCGCTGCGGGTCGTCCTCGGCGAGCTGCCCGGGCTGCCGCACCTACCCGAGCTGCCCGCCCGCGGTCCGGGTGCGGACCTGATCGGGCGCAGCGCGGCCCTGCTGGTCGACCTCGCCGTCGACCTGAACCCGGCCGGGTGGCGGCTGGTGCCGCGCCCCGGGATCGACCTGCGGCGGGCGCAGGAGCTGCTGGCCCGCGACCTCGACGCCCTGCACGACGTCGCCGGGGACCACCGCGGGCCGCTCAAGGTGCAGGCCGCCGGTCCCTGGACGCTGGCCGCCGGGCTGGAGCGGGAGCGCGGGGAACGGGCGGTGGTCGACCCCGGCGCCCGGCGCGACCTGGGTCAGTCGCTGGCGGAGGGCATCGCCGCACACGTCGCCGCCGTCGCCGCCCGCGTCCCGGGGGCGCGGGTGGTCGTCCAGCTCGACGAGCCGTCCCTGCCCGCGGTGCTGCAGGGCGGCCTGCCGACGGCGAGCGGGTTCGGCCGGCTGCCCGCCGTCGACGCGCCCGACGTCGAGAGCGAGCTGGCCGCCGTCGTCGCGGCGGTCCCCGGGCCGGTCGTCGTCCACTGCTGCGCCGACCGGGCGCCGCTGGACCTGCTGCGCGCGGCCGGCGCCGCCGCGCTGTCGTTCGACCTCGGGCTGGTGCAGGACCTCGACGCACTGGGGACCGCCGTGGAGGCCGGCACCCACCTCTTCGCCGGTGTCGTGCCCGGTACCGACGCGCCGCTGCCCGCGCCGAAGGCGACGGCCTCGCGGCTGCGGGCCTGGTGGCGGGAGCTGGGGTTCCCCGCCGACGACCTGCACCGGGCGGTCACCCTCACCCCGTCGTGCGGCCTGGCCGGGGCGAGCCCCGCGTACGCCCGCGCGGCCATGGCCCACGTCCGCGAGGTGGCCCGGTACCTGCTGCCGGAGTGACCGACACCCGATCGGGCAGTGCAGGGGTCGGCGTCGTACCCGGCGGATACGGTCGACGGCGTGAGCACGGACGCCGAGCTGGACACCCCGCAGGTCGCCGCGGTCGCCGACCGGGAGGACCTCACCGAGGTCCCCGACGACGCGCGCACCCGACACCGGGACCTCTCCGAGGAGCTCGACCGCTACGCGTTCGCCTACTACGTGCGCGACGAGCCGCTGGTCAGCGACGGCCAGTACGACGAGCTCATGGCCGAGCTCAAGGCCATCGAGGCCGAGCACCCGGCGCTGGTCACCCCCGACTCGCCGAGCCAGAAGGTCAACGGCGGGTTCACCGCCACCTTCGCCCCGGTCGCGCACCTGGAGCGGATGCAGAGCCTGGACAACGTCTTCGACGGTGACGAGCTGTCGGCCTGGGCGAGCCGGGTGGCCCGCGACGCGGGTGCCGGTGTGGCGTGGCTGTGCGAGCTCAAGGTCGACGGCGTCGCGGTGGCGCTGGTGTACGAGCGCGGCCGGCTGGTGCGTGCGGCCACCCGCGGCGACGGCACGACGGGCGAGGACGTGACCGCCAACGTCCGCACGATGGACGACGTCCCGCAGCAGCTCACCGGCGACGACCCGCCCGAGCTGATCGAGGTCCGTGGCGAGATCTACTTCCCGGTGAGCGGTTTCGCCGAGGTCAACGCCGGCATGGTCGAGCAGGGCAAGGCGCCCTTCGCGAACCCGCGCAACGCCGCGGCCGGGTCGCTGCGGCAGAAGGACCCGCGGATCACCGCCTCCCGGCCGCTGCGGCTGGTCGTGCACGGCCTCGGCGCCCGCCGCGGCTTCGAGGCCGAGCGGCAGTCGGAGGCCTACGAGCGGCTGCGCGCGCTCGGCCTGCCGGTCAGCGACCGGTTCGAGGTGGTCGACGACCTGGAGGCGGTGCGGGCCTACATCGAGCGCTACCGGGAGCAGCGGCACTCGGTCGAGCACGAGATCGACGGCGTCGTCGTCAAGGTCGACCAGGTCGCCCTGCAGCGGCGGCTGGGCTCGACGGCGCGGGCGCCGCGCTGGGCCATCGCGTTCAAGTACCCGCCGGAGGAGGCGACGACCAAGCTCCTCGACATCCGGGTCAACGTCGGGCGCACGGGCCGGGTGACGCCGTTCGGCTACATGGAGCCGGTCAAGGTCGCCGGGTCCACCGTGCAGCTGGCCACCCTGCACAACGCCAGCGAGGTCAAGCGCAAGGGCGTCCTCATCGGCGACACCGTCGTCATCCGCAAGGCCGGTGACGTCATCCCCGAGATCCTCGGACCGGTGGTCGCCGCGCGGACCGGCGACGAGCGCGAGTTCGTCATGCCGACCCACTGCCCCGAGTGCGGTACCGAGCTGCGGCACGAGAAGGAGGGCGACGCCGACATCCGCTGCCCCAACGCCCGGTCCTGCCCGGCGCAGCTGCGGGAGCGGGTGTTCCACATGGCCGGCCGGGGCGCGTTCGACATCGAGGTGCTCGGCTACGAGGCGGCCATCGCGCTGCTGGCCGAGCGGCTGCTCGAGGACGAGGGCGACGTCTTCGACCTCACCGAGGAGGCGCTGTCGCGGACGACCTTCTTCACCAAGAAGGACGGCACCCTGTCGGCCAACGGGCAGCGGCTGCTGGCCAACCTGCAGGCCCGCAAGGACGTCCCGCTGTGGCGGGTGCTGGTGGCGCTGTCGATCCGGCACGTGGGGCCGACCGCCGCCCAGGCGCTGGCCCGTGACTTCCGCTCGCTGGACCGGATCACGGCCGCGTCGGAGGAGGAGCTGGCCGCGGCCGACGGCGTCGGTCCCACGATCGCCCGCTCGGTGCGCGACTGGTTCGCCGTCGACTGGCACCGGGGCGTGGTGGAGAAGTGGCGGCGGGCCGGGGTGCGGCTGGCCGACGCCGGTGAGGACGCCCCGCCCGGGCCGCTGACCGGCACCACCGTGGTCATCACCGGCTCGCTGCGCGACCTCTCCCGCGACCAGGCCATCGCCGCGGTGCAGGAGCGCGGCGGCAAGGTCACCGGCTCGGTGTCGAAGAAGACCGGCTTCGTCGTCGTCGGCGCCGACCCGGGCAGCAAGTACGACAAGGCCGTCCAGGCGAAGGTGCCGATCCTCGACGACGACGGGCTGCGCGTGCTGCTCGACGAGGGCCCCGAGGCCGCCCGCGCGGTGGCCACCATCGGCGACGGCAGCGAGCCGGCGGGGGAGTGACGCCGGTCAGGCGGGCTTCTGCCAGACCGAGACGTGCGACCGGCTGTCGTTCGTGAACGGCCGGCGGTGCCAGTCCTCCCAGCGGTCCGCGAGGGTGAGGCCCGCCAGACGCGCCATGAGGTCGAGCTCCGCGGGCCACACGTAGCGGAACGGCACCGAGACGACCTCCAGGCGCCCGTCGGTGACGGTGTAGTGGTGCGAGACCAGCCGCTGCTCGGCTACGTCGTACTCGTCGAAGCCGAGCCGGGTCGGTGACAGCCGGAACGGCCGCGCCCGCTCGCCCGGGGGCAGCCGCTGCAGGTCGGGGACGCCGACCTCGACGACGAAGTGCCCGCCCGCGCGCAGGTGCCGGGCGGCGTTGACGAAGCAGGCGACCTGCTCGTCCTGGCCGGTCAGGTTCATCACCGTGTTGAAGACCAGGTAGACGAGCGTGAAGGTGTCGTCGACGGTCGCGGACGCGAAGTCGCCGACGGTGACCGGGATCCGCGCCCCGCCTGGCTTGGCGCGCAGCCGGGCGACCATGTCCGGCGACAGGTCGATGCCGTGCACCGGGACACCGCGCTCCTGCAGCGGCAGCGCCAGGCGGCCGGTGCCGATCCCGAGCTCGAGGGCGGCGCCGTCGCCGGCGAGGCCGGCGAGCAGGTCGACGGCCGGTCCGATCACCGCCGGGTCGAACATCTCGGCCGACGCCGCGTCGTAGCGCTCGGCGACGGCCCCGGCGAAGTGGTCGACGGCCATGGCGCCACCGTGCCGGGCCGGCCCGCTCCGGCGCCACCGGTTTCCGGTGCCGGACCCGTCGCCGTGGTCAGTAGGGCGGTGGGGTGGTGGTCGCGGTGAGGCCGGACGGGGTGGTGACGGTGAGGGTGCCGTCGGGGGCGAGGGTGTGTCGCCAGCCGGGGGCCTGGTGCTTGCCGCGGTGGTGGCCGGTGCAGTAGCCGGTGAGGTTGGCCGCGGTGGTGGGTCCGGCCGGCCAGGGAACCGCGTGGTCGAGCTCGCCGGCGCGGGGGACGGGGCGGCGGCAGCCGGGGAAGCGGCAGCGGCGGTCGCGGGCGCGGACGTGCCGGTCCAGCGCCGCGCCGGGCCGGTAGCCGGCGGTGGGTCCGGGGGCGGTGAGGCCCTGGCCGCGTCGGTGGGCGCGGTGCAGGGCGGGCAGGTCGGTGAGGGCCAGCAGCGCGCCGCCGGCCGCGTGGGTGAGCGCGATCCGGGGCCGGTCGGCCAGCCCGCCACCGCCGGTGGCATCCAGCAGGGCGGCGAGGTCGGCGCGGGCGGTGTCGGTGGCCGCGGCCAGCTGGGCGAGGACATCCCCGGCGGCGGTGATCCGGCCGGCGGGACTCGCCGCCCAGGCCGCCTCGTCGGTGGCGTCGGCGCGCTGCGCGGTGGCCACCGTGCGGCGGGCGTGGCCCAGGGCGCGCTCGAGCCCGAGCAGCGCGGCACTCGCCTGGTCGACGGCGCGGTCGGCGCGCGCCCACCAGCCATCGGGACTTGGGGTGTCGCCGGGGTCGGGAGACGTGTGGGGTGGCGGGTCGTCGCCGGAGTCCGGTGGCGGGCCGTAGAGGTGGTCAGGTGGCTCGTCGTCGACGTAGCAGGGGGCTGGTTCGGCGTCGAACTCGCCGGCCAGCACGCGGCGTTCCATCCGCGCCCACCAGGCCTCCAGCTCGGCCTGCTCGCGGGCCTCCCAGCCCAGGACGTCGTCCCCGCCGGAGGCCGGCTTCAGGTCCGTGGCAGTCGGCTCCGGGTCGCTCGGCCCTGTCTTGGTCAGATCCGGGTCGGTCGGCTCCGTGTCAGCCGGCTCCGTGTCAGCCGGCTCCGTGTCGGTCGCCGTGGCGTCGGCGGCGGCCCGGTGACCGGTGAGGGCGGCCAGCAGCGCGCGGACCAACTCGGCCGGCACCACCTGCCCGTCGACCTCACACGCGGCGTCCCCGCCCAGCAGCGCCCCCACCGGGGCGACCACGGTCAGCGCCACCTGCACCGGCGGCAGCCCCGTCTCGCCGGGGCGGAGCACCAGGTCGAGCAGGCAGTCGGCCATCTTCTGCCCCCGGCTGCGGCCGTCGGCGGGCAGCGCGTCGGCACAGGCACCCAGCGCGGCGAGCAGGGCGGCGGCCTCGGGGGTGGTCAGCAGCGCTGACACCACGCTCATCCCCTCCACCCGGTCCGGGCCGGCCGACACGCCACGCCGGCGCACCGCGCGGAGCAGGTCATCGGCCGCGGTGCGGGCGGTGCGCTTGAGCACCTCGCGGCGGACCTTGTCGCCCAGCTGCGCCGGCGTGGTGTGCCGCCGCGCCGCCCAGGCCAGCAGATCCCGCTCCAGCTGCGTACGAACGGTGTCGTCGGTGATCGGGGCGACCCTGCCGATCAGCGGGCCCAGGTGCCCCACGTGCAGCGCCCCCGACTCCAGGGCGGCCAGCGTGCCCGGCAGCCGGTGCACCAGGGTCAGCGACCGCTCCAGCAGTGCCTGCGCCGCCTGGGTGGACAGCGCCAGGGCCACCGCGAGTTCGTCGGTGGCCCACTCGCTCACCGGCCGCAGCAGGTCAGAACGGGCGGCCCACCGCTCGGCCGACATCGCCCCGGGCGAGCCCGGCGGCCGATCGGCCGACGCCGGCCGGGACGCGGCGAACGCGGCCACCGCCCGCGCCCGCAGCGCGGTCTGCCGGGCGATCTCCCGGTCGGTGGCCTGCACCGCCCCCAGCGGCCCCGACGCCCACCCCGCGGCAGGAGCGGGTGCATCGCGCACCGGAGAGGCAGTCGCCATGTACTCGATCATATGTTCGAACGAAGTGTCGATCAAGTCCTGTGGATAGGAGAGGTGCAGCTCAGAGGCGGGTCCAGGTCGGCAGGAGGTGGCCGACCGTGGCCACGACCCCCGCGAGGACGCCGGTCCGGACCGACACCGCCGGTGTTCAGGCCGGCGGGAGGTGGGCGACCGTGGTCGCGATGCCCGTCAGGTGCGCCAGGCGCAGCAGCTCCGAGCGGCGGAACGCCGGTCCGCCCGAGCGGCCGAGGACCACGGCGGTGCCCGGGTCGCCGAAGGGGGCCGCCATCATCTCGATCGCCATCTCCCGCCAGCGCTCGGGCAGCCAGTCGTCCTCGCTCGGCAGCAGCCGGGGTGAGGTGAGCGGCAGCCACGGCAGCGCGAGGCCCTCGAAGGCCGGGGCGGCGTCGGAGGCCGCGAGGACCTCGCACGCGCCGTGGGGTGCGCGCAGCACCGCCGCCCAGCTGCCGTGGAACACCCGCGGCAGCTCCGCGGCGAGCAGCTTCACCGCGGTGCCCTCCGCCGAGCGCGCCAGCGCCTCGAGCAGGTCGAGCTCGCGGTGGGTGTCGAGCGGGCCGGCGAAGGGCCGCAGGGACTCGACCTGCACGCCGGGCACCGCCTGCGCGGCGGTGATGAGGCTGTCGGGCAGCCGGCCGGGCGGCAGGTCGACGACGACGTCGTCGACGGCCACGCCGCCGCCGCGCTCCAGCACGTCGAGGGAGACGATGTCGACCCCCGCGTCGCCCAGGGCGGTCGCCACCGCGCCGAGCAGGCCGGGGCGGTCGGGGACGACCAGCCGCAGGAGATAGGACACGGTTCCTCCGCTGACGACGTCGAGGGGCAGACGATCCGCGTCGATCGGTGTGCCGGAGCAGCTTCCCGCACCGGGCGGCCCCCGGTCGAGCCCGCCCCCGCCGCGGGCCGGGGCGCCACCGCCCGCGCGTACAGTGACCGGGTTGCGTCCCTGGCGCCGGCACGGCGCCGACGACAGGAGTCCCGCCCCAGCATGAGCACCGAGCCCACCAGCGACCGCGGAGCGGCGCCCGCCCTCGGCCGCCAGGACATCGCGCACCTCGCGCGGCTGGCCCGCCTGGCCGTCACCGACGAGGAGCTCGACCGCTTCGCCGGCCAGTTGGGGGCGGTCCTCGACGCCGTGGCCCAGGTGCAGCGCGCCGACGTCGCCGACGTCACGCCCACCACGCACGCCGTCCCGCTGACCAACGTGCTGCGCGCCGACGTCGCCACCCCGTGCCTGCCCCGCGACGTCGTCCTGGCCGGCGCCCCCGCCGCCGAGGACGGCCGCTTCCGCGTCCCGCGCATCCTGGGGGAGGAGGAGTGAGCGACCTCACTGCCCTCACCGCCGCCGAGCTGCAGGCGGCCCTGGCCGCCGGCGAGACGTCGTCGGTGGAGGTCACCCGCGCCCACCTCGACCGGATCGCCGCAGAGGACGGCGCCCTGGGCGCCTACCTGCACGTCGACGAGGAGGCGGCGCTCGCCCGCGCCGCCGAGGTCGACGCGTCGGGCACCGCGGGCACCGGCCTCGCCGGCATCCCGGTCGCGCTCAAGGACGTCTTCGTCACCGAGGGCGTGCCCACCACCAGCGGCTCGCGGATCCTCGAGGGCTGGCGCCCGCCCTACGACGCCACCGTCGCCCGCCTGCTCAAGGACGCCGGCACCGTGCTCCTGGGCAAGACCAACATGGACGAGTTCGCCATGGGCTCGTCCACCGAGAACTCGGCCTACCGGGCGACCCGCAACCCGTGGGACCACGACCGGATCCCCGGCGGCTCCTCCGGTGGGTCGAGCGCCGCGGTCGCCGGCCGGCTGGCGCCGCTGGCCCTCGGCACCGACACCGGCGGCTCGATCCGCCAGCCCGCCGCGGTCACCGGCCTGGTCGGGCACAAGCCCACCTACGGCTCGGTGTCGCGCTACGGGCTGATCGCCTTCTCCTCGAGCCTCGACCAGGCCGGGCCGATGGCCCGCACGGTCGTGGACGCCGCGCTGCTGCACGAGGCCATCGGCGGGCACGACCCGCGCGACTCCACGAGCATCGACGCGCCGGTGCCCACCGTGGTGGAGGCCGCCCGCCGCGGCGCCGGCGGCGACCTGTCGGGCCTGCGCGTCGGCGTGGTCCGCGAGCTCGGCGGCGAGGGCGCCCGCGAGGGGTACGAGCAGGGCGTGCTCGACCGGTTCGCCGAGGCGGTCGCGCTGCTCGAGGCCGCCGGGGCCGAGGTGCGCGAGGTGTCCTGCCCCTCGTTCGGGCTGGCGCTGCCCGCGTACTACCTCATCGCCCCCAGCGAGGCGTCGTCGAACCTGGCCCGCTTCGAGGGCATGCGGTTCGGCATCCGCGTGGGCGACGACGGCAGCCGCGACGTCGACGAGGTCATGGCGCTCACCCGCGAGCAGGGCTTCGGCGCCGAGGTCAAGCGGCGGATGATCCTCGGCACCTATGCGCTGTCGGCCGGCTACTACGAGGCCTACTACGGGCAGGCGCAGAAGGTCCGCACGCTGATCAGCCGCGATTTCAGCGCCGCGTACGACGACGTCGACGTGCTGGTCAGCCCCACCAGCCCGACCGTGGCCTGGCCGATCGGCGCCCGCGTGGACGACCCGCTGGCCATGTACGCCGCCGACCTGTGCACCCTGCCGGCCAGCCTCGCCGGCGTCCCGGCCATCTCGGTGCCCTGCGGGCTGTCCGAGGGCCTGCCGGTCGGCCTGCAGGTGATGGCGCCGGCCCTGGCCGACGACCGCTGCTACCGCGTCGCGGCCGCCGTCGAGGCCGCGCTGGGCGCGCCGCTCACCGACCGGCTCGCGGAGCGTGCCGCGTGACCGGCCCGCTCAAGGCCGCCTGGGGCCTGACCGCCTTCGTCGTCGTCGCCGGGCTGGTCCTGTGGCTGACCACCGGGGAGGCGGTCTTCGCCGTCTTCATCGTCCTGGGCCTGCTGACCGGGGTCGGCGCCTGGCTGACCGGGCGCAGCACCGCCCCGAAGGGAGACCCCCGCTCGTGACCGAGCCCCTCGTCGAGTTCGACGACGTCCTCACCCGCTACGAGCCGGTGATCGGCCTGGAGACGCACGTCGAGCTGGGCACCGAGTCGAAGATGTTCTGCGGCTGCACGACCGTCTTCGGCGCCGAGCCCAACACCCAGACCTGCCCGGTGTGCCTGGGCCTGCCCGGCTCGCTGCCGGTGGCCAACGCCGTCGCGGTCGAGTCGACGATCCGCATCGGCCTGGCCCTGGGCTGCCGGATCGCGTCCTGGTCGCGCTTCGCCCGCAAGAACTACTTCTACCCGGACATCCCCAAGGGCTTCCAGACCAGCCAGTACGACGAGCCGCTGTGCACCGCCGGGCACCTCGACGTCGAGGTCGACGGCGAGACGTACCGCGTGGAGATCGAGCGGGTGCACCTCGAGGAGGACACCGGCAAGAACCTGCACGTGGGCGGGGCCACCGGCCGCATCCACGGCGCCGAGTACTCCCTCGTCGACTTCAACCGGGCCGGGATCCCGCTGGTCGAGATCGTCACCCGGCCGGTCGCCGGGGCCGGGGCGAAGGCGCCCGAGGTCGCCCGCGCGTACGTCACCGAGCTGCGGGAGATCATCCAGACTCTCGGCGCCTCCGACGTCCGCATGGAGCAGGGCAGCCTGCGCTGCGACGTCAACACCTCGCTGGCCCCGATCGGCAGCCTCGAGTGGGGAACCCGCACCGAGACCAAGAACGTGAACTCGCTGCGGTCGGTCGAGCGGGCCGTGCGCTTCGAGATGCGCCGGCAGGCCGCCGTCCTCGACGCCGGGCGCCGGGTGGTGCAGGAGACCCGCCACTTCCACGAGGACACCGGCAGCACCTCGCCGGGCCGCAGCAAGGAGGAGGCCACCGACTACCGGTACTTCCCCGAGCCCGACCTCGTCCCGCTGGCCCCCGACGCCGAGTGGGTGGAGAAGCTCGCCGCCGCGCTGCCCGAGCTGCCGGCCGCCCGCCGGGTGCGGCTGCGCGAGGAGTGGGGCCTGTCGGCCACCGAGATGGCCTGGCTGGTCAACGCCGGCGCGCTGGGGCTGGTGGAGGAGACCGTCGCCGCGGGCGCCTCGCCGGCCGACGCGCGCAAGTGGTGGCTGGGCGAGCTGGCCCGCCGCGCCAACGACGCCGGCGTGGAGCTGTCCGCGCTGGCGGTCACCCCGCGCCAGGTCGCCGAGCTGAGCGCGCTGGTCGCCGAGGGCACCGTCAACGACCAGCTGGCCCGGCAGGCGCTCGACGGCGTGCTGGCCGGGGAGGGCGACCCGCGCGCCGTCGTCGAGGCCCGCGGGCTGGCGGTGCTGGGGGAGTCCGACGAGCTGGTGGCCGCCGTCGACGCCGCGATCGCCGGCGCCCCCGACGTCGTCGCCAAGGTGCAGGGCGGCAAGGTGCAGGCGCTCGGCGCGCTGGTCGGTGCGGTCATGAAGGCCACCCGCGGCAAGGCCGACGCGGCCACGGTCCGCCGGATGCTCGAGGAGCGGGTGCTCGGGTCCTGAGACCGGGCTGGAGCCCGTCGAGCTGGGCGGGAGGATCCGCAGCACCCGGTCGTCGTCCTCGGCGGGCGTGCCGATCCCGTCCTCGTTCGACGTCGTGATCCACAGCGCGCCCTCGCCGTCGAGGACGACGGTGCGCAGCCGGCCGTAGCGGCCGCCGAGCAGCTCCTCGGGCTGCTCGACCACGCTGCCCTCGCCGTCGAGCTGGACGACGTACACCCGCTGGCCGTCGAGCGCGCCGAGGAACACCGTGGTGCCGGCGGCGGTGCACCCGCCGAGCCCGGCGGACCCGTTGTCGAGCCGGAGCACCGGCTCCGCCGTGCCGGGGCCGGCGACCGGCCAGCCGTGGTCGGTGCCCTCGCTGAGCACGTTGAGCTCGTCGGGCCCGGCGGCGGACTCGTCGACGGCGTAGACGGTGGCCGGCTGGTCGCCGCTGAGGCACACCGCGGTCACGTCGGCGAACCCGCTGCTGAACACCGGGCCCGCGGCGTTGGCCGGCTGCCCGAAGACGTCGACGTGCAGCACCTTGCCGCCCAGCGACGCCGGGTCCTGCGCGAGCGCCGGGTTCCCGGTGTCACCGGTGCCGACGAAGAGGGTGCCGTCGGGGGCGAACCGCAGGCCACCGCCGTTGTGGGTCTCGCCGCGCGGGATGCCCGTGAGGACCGGGTTGGGCGTGCCCCCCATCGGGAAGCGGACGACGCGGTTGTCGGTCGCCGTCGACACGTAGGCGTAGAACAGCCCGTCCTCGTCGAAGGTCGGCGACAGCGCGAGGCCCAGCAGCCCGCCGTCGCCGCCGGTGTCGATGCCGGGCACGACCATCAGCTCGCGCGCGGGGGAGCGGTCGGGGAACACCTGCAGCAACCGCCCGGTCTCGCGCTCGCCCACCACCGCCGTGCCGTCGGGCAGCACGACCAGCCCGGTGGGCACGAGCAGGTCGGTCGCGACCACGTTCGGGTCCCCGCCCGTCTGGCCCGAGTTCGGGTCGGCCGGCTCGCCGGGCGCCGGCGCGGGCGAGGACTCCGTCGGCGGCCCGACCTGCGGCGGCGGCCCCTCGGGCAGCGGCCGGAAGGGCCCCGCGGGCTCGTATCCGTCGTCGCCGCAGCCGGCGAGCACCAGGGTCAGGGTCGCGGTGCACGCGGCGGCGGCCGCCCGCCGTCCCCGCTGCCGCCTCACCGGGCCCAGGGTACGGGCGCGGGCGGGGCGCGCGGTGCCCGCCGGGCGGCCCGGCCGGCCGCTGCCTACGGTCGGGGGCCGTGGCACCGGAGATCCTCGGCACCGACGTCGTCGGTCCCGACGAGACGCTGACCGTCCTGGTCCCCGACCGGGAGATGGCCGACGCCGTCGCGCAGCTCTCCCCGCGGGTCCGCGCGGTCCCGGTCGACGCCGACGCCGGCCCGCCGGCGGGGGAGGCCGCCCAGGCGCAGGTGTGGGTGCCCTCGTTCGGCGGGAGCGCGCCGGCGCCGGAGTTCCTCGCCGCGCTGCCGCGACTGCGGCTGGTCCAGCTGCAGAGCGCCGGCGCCGAGCGCTTCGCCGGCCGGCTGCCCGACGGCGTCGTGCTGTGCAATGCGCGCGGCGCGCACACCCCGGCGACGGCGGAGTGGGTGGTGGCCGCGACGCTGGCCGCCCAGCGCGGACTGCCCGACCTGGTGCGCGAGCAGGACGCCGGCCGGTGGTCGCCGCGCCCCTACCGGTCGCTGGTCGGGGCGCGGGTGCTCGTGGTCGGCGCCGGCGACATCGGCCGCCGGGTCGGCGCGATGCTGTCCGGCTTCGACGTCGAGCTGACCTACGTCGGGCGGACCGCCCGCGACGGCGTGCACGGCGCCGGGGAGCTGCCGGCCCTGCTGCCGCACGCCGACGTCGTGGTCGTGATCGTGCCGGTCACCGCGGAGACCACCGGCCTGGTCGACGCCGCCTTCCTCGCCGCCATGCCCGATGGCGCCCTGCTGGTCAACGCCGCGCGCGGGGTCGTCGTCGACACCGGCGCGCTGCTCGCCGAGCTGACCCGCGGCCGGCTGCGTGCCGTCCTCGACGTCACCGACCCCGAGCCGCTGCCCGCGGGCCACCCGCTGTGGTCGGCGCCGGGCCTGCTGCTCACCCCGCACGTGGCCGGCACCGTCCCCGACGCCGGTGCCCGCGCGCAGGACGCCGTCGTCGCCCAGCTGCGGCGGGTGCTGGCAGGGGAGCCGCTGGCCGACGTCGTCGACGCCTACTGAGCGGGGATGATCGGGAGACGTGGCTGTCCTCGCACGCATGCGGCTGAGCCGGGTCGCACTGCTCCCCGTCGTGTTCCTCGCCGTCTGCGTGCTGCCGTTCGCCGCCGCGTCACCGGCCGCCGCGCTGGTCCTGCTGCTGCCGCTGCTCGCCGCGGCCTGGGTGCTGCGGGTGGGCGTCGACGTCGACGACGCGGGCATCACCACCCGCGGGCTGCTCGG
The DNA here is from genome assembly GCF_054050195.1 of Geodermatophilus sp. SYSU D00710. Lineage (NCBI taxonomy): Bacteria > Bacillati > Actinomycetota > Actinomycetes > Geodermatophilales > Geodermatophilaceae > Geodermatophilus > Geodermatophilus sp. SYSU D00710. The sequence continues at coordinate 53,230 of NZ_JBJGYX010000021.1, read as the reverse complement.
GCAGCGCCGGGTGGCGTGGGACGACCTGGCCGGCATCCGCGTCGTCCGCAACGCGCGGCTGCGGCTGGTCACCCGCGGGGGCGGGGAGGTGCCGCTGCCGGTGCTGCGCGCCCGCGACCTGCCGCGGCTGGCCGGGTGGTCGGGCGGGCGCTTCGACGTCCCTCAGCCGCCGGGGGACTGACCCCCGGCGAGCACCCGCAGCCGACCGGCGGTCTCGCTGCCCGCGGCGGCGGTGTAGACGACCACCTGCAGCCCGGGGGCGTCGGCCGGCGTCAGCTGGTGGTGCTCGAGCAGCAGCGTGCCGACCTCCGGGTGCTCGAAGCGCCGCTCGCCGGAGCTGAACCGGTCGACGTCGCGGCTGGCCCAGCCGGCGCGGAAGTGCGGGCTGGCCGCCTCCAGGCGCGACACCAGGTCGACGACGGCCGGGTCGGCCAGCCGCGGGCCCACCTCGGCGCGGAACTGGGTGAGGAACCGGCGGCTGTCGGTGCGCCAGTCACCGAGCAGGGCACGGACCGCGGGGTCGGTGAACACCAGCCACAGCAGGTTGCGCTCGGCGAGGGGGACGGTGGCCACCCCGGGGTAGAAGCGCTCGTAGGCGCGGTTCCACCCGGCGATCGTCCAGTCGGCGGTGATGGCGTAGGCGGGGGAGGGGCCCAGCGCGTCGAGCAGCCGCTGCACGTGCCCGGGCATCCCCTCGGCCGGGTCGACCGGGGCGCCGCCGTGCCCGGTCAGTCGCAGGACGTAGCCGTGCTCGGCCGGCGACATCCGCAGCGTGCGGGCCAGCGCGTCGACCACCTGCCGCGACGGGTGGATGTCGCGGGCCTGCTCGAGCCAGGTGTACCAGGTGGCGCTCACCCCCGAGAGCAGCGCGACCTCCTCGCGGCGCAGACCCGGCGTGCGGCGGGCGCCGGACGGGGGCAGCCCGGCCGTCCGCGGGTCGACCTGCCGGCGGCGCGAGCGCAGGAACCCGGCCAGCTCCTGACGGGCGGTGGCGGACACGGACGGCTCCTCGGTGGTGGTGGCGGTACCAGTATCGAGCGCGTCTGGGACGGTGCCGCGGACCGGCCTACCCTCCCTTCCCGTGACCACCGTGGACGAGCCCCGCGCCACCGCCGACGTCAAGCCCCGCAGCCGTGAGGTGACCGACGGCATCACCCGGGCCCCCGCCCGGGCGATGCTGCGCGCGGTGGGCATGGGCGACGACGACTGGGACAAGCCGCAGATCGGCGTCGCCTCGTCGTGGAACGAGATCACCCCGTGCAACCTCTCGCTGGACCGGCTGGCCAAGCGGGCCAAGGAGGGCGTGCACGCCGCGGGCGGCTTCCCGCTGGAGTTCGGCACCATCTCGGTCTCCGACGGCATCTCCATGGGCCACGAGGGCATGCGTGCCTCGCTGGTCAGCCGCGAGGTCATCGCCGACTCGGTGGAGACGGTGGTGTTCGCCGAGCGGCTCGACGGCACGGTGCTGCTCGCCGGCTGCGACAAGTCGCTGCCCGGCATGCTCATGGCCGCCGCCCGCCTCGACCTGGCCAGCGTCTTCCTCTACTCCGGCTCGACGCTGCCCGGCCGGCTCGGCGACCGCGACGACCTGACGATCATCGACGTCTTCGAGGCGGTCGGGGCCTGCGCCCGCGGGCTGATCAGCGAGGACGAGCTGGCCGCCGTCGAGCGGGCCGCCTGCCCCGGGATGGGCTCCTGCGGCGGCATGTACACCGCCAACACCATGGCCAGCGTCGCCGAGGCGCTCGGGATGGCGCTGCCGGGCAGCGCCGCCCCGCCGGCCCCCGACAGCCGCCGCGACGCCTTCGCCGTCGCCTCCGGCGAGGCCGTGGTGAACCTGCTGCGCAAGGGCATCACCGCCCGCCAGATCATGACCCGCGAGGCCTTCGAGAACGCCATCACCGTGGTCATGGCGCTGGGCGGGTCGACCAACGCGGTGCTGCACCTCATGGCCATCGCGCACGAGGCGCGGGTGGAGCTGACCCTCGACGACTTCAACCGGATCGGCGACCGCACGCCGCACCTGGCCGACGTCAAGCCCTTCGGCCGGTACGTCATGACCGACATCGACCGCATCGGCGGCGTCCCGGTGGTCCTGCGTGCGCTGCTCGACGCCGGCCTGCTGCACGGCGACACGCTCACCGTCACCGGGCGGACGATGGCCGAGAACCTCGCCGAGATCGCCCCGCCCGACCCCGACGGCGCGATCATCCACGCGATGAACCGGCCCATCCACAGGACGGGCGGGCTGACCGTCCTGCACGGCTCGCTGGCGCCCGAGGGGGCGGTGGTGAAGTCGGCCGGATTCGACCGCGACGTCTTCGAGGGCACCGCCCGCGTCTTCGACGGCGAGCAGGGCGCCATGGACGCGGTCACCGAGGGCACGCTGCAGTCCGGCGACGTCGTCGTCATCCGGTACGAGGGGCCCAAGGGCGGGCCGGGCATGCGCGAGATGCTCGCCGTCACCGGCGCGATCAAGGGCGCCGGGCTCGGCAAGGACGTCCTGCTGCTCACCGACGGCCGCTTCTCCGGCGGCACGACCGGGCTGTGCATCGGGCACGTCGCGCCGGAGGCCACCGAGGGTGGCCCCATCGCGCTGGTGCGCGACGGCGACCCGGTCCGCCTCGACCTCACCACCCGCACGCTGGACCTCCTGGTCGACGACGCCGAGCTGGCCCGCCGCCGAGCGGAGTGGCAGCCGCTGCCCCCGCGCTACACCACCGGCGTCCTCGGCAAGTACGCCAAGCTCGTCGGCTCCGCGGCCTCGGGCGCCATCTGCGGCTGACCCGGGGCGTTCCCCCCTCGTTGGGGTGAGCGGTCCCGGGGCGGGGTGTGGCGGGTCCGCCGGGGTGCCGACACCCGGGGTGTGGAGCGACGGACCAGGTGGCTGTTCGCGACGGCCGTCCCGGCCGCCGTGGCGTGCGTGTGCGCCACCGCCGTCCCGGCGCTGCACCTGCTCGGCGACGTCGTCACCGGCCTGGCCGGGGTGGCGACGTCGGCCGCGCTGTGGGCCGCCAGCCGCACCGGCGGGCCCGCCGACCGCCCCTGGCGGCTGCTCGCCCTCGCCCCGCTGTTCCCCGTCCTCGCGCTGGTCGTCTCCTGGGCCGCCCAGCCGGACACCGTGCTGCACCAGGTGGTCCTGCGCTGGCTGCCGACCGTCCCCGGTTACGTGGTCACGGTGGCCGGCCTGCTCGGCATGGCCGGGCGCGCCACCCTGCGCGCCACCGGCTCGCGGACCGTGCTCGAGCTCGCCCTCTTCGGCACGGCCGCGGTGGTGGTCATGCAGGTGCTCATGGTCGGCCCCGGGACCAGCTGGACCACCCTCTCCCTCGGCGCGCAGCTCGTGCTCGGCGCTGCCGTCGCGGCCACCGGGGCGGTCATGGCCGCCGCGCTCACCGTCCTCGGCGCCGTCGAGGCGCACCGCCAGCGCATGGCCGGCGTCCTGCTCGGCGCGCTGGTGCTGCTCGCCGCCGGCCGCGGCGCCGGCACCTCCGCCGCGCTGCTCGGCGCGCCCGACGTCGTCGCCGCCACCCGCGTCGCCGTCGTCCTCGGGCTGGCGCTGCTGGTGCTCGCGCGCTCCCTCGACACCGGCCCGGCCGCGGCTCCCGCGTCCTCCGACGTCCCGGCCGGCGGCCTCGCCGTCGCACTGCGGTCGGTGCTGCCGCAGCTCGCGCTGGTCGTCGTCGTCGCGACCGCCCTCGTCCCGCTGGCGGTGGGCACCGCACCGACCTGGGTGACCCTCGCCGGGGTCCTGCTGTGCGTCGCGCTGTCGGCGGCGCACCGCTGGGTCGCTGCCCGCGAGGACCAGCAGCGCAGCGCCCGCCTGCGCCACGACGAGGCCTACTTCCGCAACCTGCTGCACTCCACCCGCGAGGCGGTGCTCGTCCTCGACCGCCGGCTGCGGGTCGACTGGGCGTCCCCGGCGCTGGCCGCGCTCCTGGGCACCACGCCGGCCGAGCTGGCCGGCCGCGACCTGCTCACCGGCGCGGCGGGCCGGCCCGGGACCATGGACCCCGAGGACGCCGCCCGGCTGCGGCGGGTCCTCGACGGCGGCCCCGACGGCACCGCCGGGCTGGTGACGCTGCACCTGCGCGACGCGGCGGGAGGCGTCCGCTGCCTGGAGGCCAGCGTCTCCGACCTGCGGGCCGAGGAGTCGGTCGCGGCCGTCGTCCTGCACTGCCGCGACGTCACCGAGCGCGAGGCCCGCGAGCGCGCCCTCGAGGAGGTCGCCTACGCCGACGAGCTGACCGGCCTGCCCAACCGGGCCGGCTGGCACGCCGCGCTGGCCGCCGCCGTGTCCGGCCCCGTCCCCGGCCCCGCGGTGCTCCTGGTCGACGTCCGCGGCCTCGACGCCGTGCGCGAGCACGCCGGCCGCGACACCGTCTCCGCCGTCCTCGTCGAGCTCGGCCGGCGGCTGCGTGCCACCGTCCGCGGCGAGGAGGTGGTCGCCCGCCTGGCCGGCGGCACGTTCGGCGTCCTCGCGGCGGGCGACGCCGACACCGCCGTCCTGCTCGGCGACCGCTGCCTGGGCGTCATCGAGCAGCCCGTGACCACCCCCGCAGGCGTCTTCGACCTCACCGGCGACGTCGGCGTCGTCGTGGTCGAGCCCGGCCTCGGCGTCGCCGAGCTGACCGCCCGCGCCGAGCTGGCCGTCACCACCGCCCGAGCCTCGGGTACGGCCCGCGCCACCCTGTGGACCCCGGCGCTGGGCGCGGCCGCCGCGCGCCGCGACCGGCTGCGCGAGGACGTCGCCGGCGCGGCCGCCCGCGGCGAGCTGTGGCTGGCCTTCCAGCCGATCGTCTCGATGGAGGAGCAGCGGGTCACCGGCGTCGAGGCGCTGCTGCGCTGGCGGCACCCCGAGCTCGGCGAGGTCCCGCCGCGCGAGTTCGTCCCGGTCGCCGAGCGCGCCGGCGTCATCGCCGAGCTCCAGCGCTGGGCGCTCCGGGAGGCGTGCACGACCACCGCCGCGCTGCCCGCCGTCCGGGGCGTGCCGCTGCGGCTGGGGGTCAACATCTCCGCCGCGCACGTCGCCGCCCGCACCCTCGTCGAGGACGTCGCCGGCGCGCTGTCGGACTCCGGGCTGGAGCCCGAGCGGCTCGTCCTGGAGATCACCGAGGCGACCGTGCTCGCCGACGGCGACTCCGCGGCCGGCGACGTCTCGGCGCTGCGCCTGATGGGCGTGCACGTGGCGCTCGACGACTTCGGCACCGGCTCCTCCTCGCTGGTGCAGCTCACCCGCCTGCCCATCGACGTGCTCAAGCTCGACCGCGCGATGGTCTCCCGGGTCGACCGCGACCGGCAGAGCCGCGCGCTGTGCGAGTCGGTGGTGACCATCGGCCGCACGCTCGGCCTCGACGTCGTCGCCGAGGGCGTGGAGACCCCCGCGCAGCTCGGCGTGCTGCGCGGCATGGGGATCGGCTTCGCGCAGGGCTTCCTGCTGTCCCGCCCGCTGCCGGCGGCCGAGCTGGCGCACGTGCTGCAGGACAACGCCGGCGCGCTGTGGCCCGGCCTGGTCGGGCTGGCGGCCGCGCCGGTGGGGGAGCCGGCGGTCCGGGTGGTGCGCGGTGCGTGACCTCCCCGCCCGCGCCGGGACGGCCGTGCAGGTGCTGCTGGCCCTGCTCGGCGCCGCGACGACGGCGCTGCAGCTCACCGGGTCCCCGGCGACGGTCACCGTGGTGCCCGCCGTCCTCGGGTTGGCGTCGGCCGCGTCGGCCGCCGTCCTGGTCCCGTGCGCGCTGCGCCGGCCGGGCCGCGCCGGGCGTCCCTGGTGGGCGCTGGCCGCGTCCGGGGCGCTGCTCGCCCTGGGCCAGGCGCTGGCCCTGACCCGCCCCGCCCGGGACCTGCCCGCCGCTGGGGTCGAGGACCTCCTCACCCTGGCCGGGGTGCCGCTGGGCGTGGCCGCGGCACTGCTGCTGCTCCCGCCGCGGTCGGCCCGCCGGGTCGGCACACGGGTGCTGCTCGACGCCGTGGTGGTCACCCTGTCCCTCGCCCTGTGCGGCGCGGTCCTGCTCACCGACCTCGTGACCGGGACCGCGGGCGGCCCGGGGCTGGTGACGGCCGGGTACCCGCTGGTCGGTGCGGTGCTGGCCGGCGTCGGCCTGGTCGCGGTCACCGCCGTCGCCGAGCCGCGCCGGCGCAGCGCCACCTGGCTGCTGGGCGCCTTCCTCGCGATGGCCGTCGTGGCGCTCTGCGGCGCGGTCGAGCGGGCGACGCCGGACGCCGCGGCCGGCTGGGGCGTGCTCACCGTGCTCGGCTGGCTGACCATGCTGGGCGCGGGCCTCCGCGCCGCCGCCGCCGACCCGGGGGAGGGCGCGCCGCTGCCGGCCGGCCGCGCCCTGCCGCTGCGGGGCGGGGTCCTCGCGCACGGGACGGCGACCCTGGCCCTGGTGGCCGTCTGCAGCGCCGCGGTGACCGGCCGCCCCGTGACCGCCGCCGAGGCCGCCTGCGCCGTCGTCCTGCTGGTGCTCACCTCGGCCCGCACGCTGCTGTGGGCGCTCGACGCCGCCCGTCTCACCCGCCGCCTCGAGCGGACCGAGGGGTCGTTCCGCGCGCTGGTGCACAGCGGCGACGCGGTCACCGTCGTCCTCGACGCCGCCGGCCGGGTCTCGGCGGTGTCCGGGCCGGTCGCCGCGCAGCTCGGCCGGCCGGAGGAGGAGCTGGTCGGGCGGTCGTTCGCGACCCTGCTGCACCCCGACGACGCCGACCTGCTCGACCGCGTGGCCGCCGCCCTCGGCGACGACTCCGCCGCCGCGCTGCCCCTGGCCGGCCGGCTGCGGACCGCCGACGGGACCTGGCGGGACGTCGAGGTCTCCGGCGCGGTCCGCGACGCCGGCCGCTCCGAGCGCCTGGTACTGCACCTGCGCGACGTCACCGAGCGCCGCGCCACCCACCGCGAGCTGGAGCGGCTGGCCTACACCGACTCGCTCACCGGCCTGCCCAACCGGGCCCGCTTCATGGCCGCGCTCGAGACCGCCCTCGACCGCGCGGGCCGGGGCCGCAGCGCCTGCGTGCTGCTGGTCGACCTCGACGGCTTCAAGGCGGTCAACGACGTCGCCGGCCACGACGCGGGGGACCGGCTGCTGTGCGAGGTGGCCGACGCGCTGCGCGCCGAGGCCCGCGCCACCGACCTGGTCGCCCGCCTCGGCGGTGACGAGTTCGCCCTCGTCGTCGACGCCGGCCCCGAGCAGGCGCTCGCCCTGGCCGAGCGGCTGGTCCGGCGGCTGGACCACACCCGCCGCCACGACGACTCCGGCCCGCTGCTGCACGTCTCGGCCAGCGTCGGGGTCACCGAGGTGCTGCCCGGCGCGGACGTCTCGGCGACCGTCCGCGAGGCCGACCTGGCGCTGCGCACCGTCAAGGCGCAGGGCAAGAACGGCGTCCGGGCGTCGGGGGAGGCCCTCGTCGAGGAGTCCGCCCGGCGCAGCCGGCTGGCCCGCGACCTGCCCGCCGCCATCGAGCAGGGCCGGCTCCGGCTGGTCTACCAGCCGGTCGCGGGCACCGCGGAGCGGCGCGTCCTCGGCGTCGAGGCGCTGGCCCGCTGGGACCACCCCGAGCTCGGCCCGGTCTCCCCCGAGGAGTTCATCGGGCTGGCCGAGCAGGACGGCCTCATCGTGCCGCTGCAGCGCTGGGTGCTGGACACCGCGACCGCCGAGCACGCCCGCCTGGTCGCCGGCGGCCGCGACCTCAAGCTCGGCGTCAACATCTCCGTGCGCCACCTGCAGGCCCGCTGCCTGGTCGAGGACGTCACCCGCGCCCTGCGCCGCTCCGGGCTGCCCGCGCGGATGCTGATGATCGAGGTGACCGAGAGCGTCCTCATCGACGACGACGAGCGGCTGCTCAGCGAGCTCGCCGAGCTGTCGGCGCTGGGCTGCATCGTGTCCCTCGACGACTTCGGCAAGGGCTGGTCCTCGCTGGCCTACCTGGCCCGGCTGCCCGTGCAGGTGCTGAAGATGGACCGCGGGTTCGTCTCCGGCATCGACACCGACCCCCGCGGCGCGGCGCTGGTCGGCAGCGTCGTCGACCTCGGCCGCACGCTCGGCATGGACGTCGTCGCCGAGGGCGTCGAGACCCCCGCCCAGCTCGAGGTGCTCACGCGGCTGGGCTGCACCTTCCTCCAGGGCTGGCTGATCGGCCGCCCGGTGCCGGCCGCCGACCTGCCCGCGCTCGTCGACGGGTTCGACCCCGCCCTGCTCGCCGACGCCGTCCGGGAGCCCGTCGCCGTCCCATGACGCGGGCGAGCCCGTCCCACGGAGTGGGACGGCGTGGTTGACGTCCCGGCGGGGGAGGCGCACAGTGTCGTCGTGCCCTCCGCCTGCCTGCTCCTCGTAGTCGCCTAGCGCGCCGGTCGACCGACCGACGCGCTACGCCCCTCTGTGCCCGCGGCACGAGGGGTTTTTTCTTGCCCGAGCAGGCACCCGAACCGCACGACCCCCGCACGTCCGGCCCAGGAGACGCCCCGCATGACCACCACCCGGAGTGAGTCCGCCACCCGAGAGGCCGCCGCCGCCCTCACCGGCGTCGAGACGACGGCCCGCTCGATCGCCGAGTCCGCCGCCCGGCCGGCCTCGGGCATCACCGGCGCGCAGAGCCTGGTCCGCTCGCTGGAGGCCGTCGGCGTCGAGGTCGTCTTCGGCATCCCCGGCGGCGCGATCCTGCCCGCCTACGACCCGCTGTTCGACTCCCACGTCCGCCACGTCCTGGTGCGGCACGAGCAGGGCGCCGGTCACGCGGCCACCGGCTACGCCCAGGCCACCGGCCGGGTCGGCGTCTGCATGGCCACCTCCGGGCCGGGCGCGACCAACCTGGTCACGCCGCTGGCCGACGCCCACATGGACTCGGTCCCGATCGTGGCCATCACCGGCCAGGTGCCCAGCGCCTCGATCGGCACCGACGCCTTCCAGGAGGCCGACATCCGCGGCATCACGATGCCGATCACCAAGCACAACTTCCTGGTGACCGACCCGGCGGAGATCCCGCAGCGGATCGCCGAGGCCTTCCACCTGGCCGCCACCGGTCGCCCCGGCCCGGTCCTGGTCGACATCCCCAAGGACGTGCTGCAGGCCACCACCGACTTCGCCTGGCCGCCGCGGCTGGACCTGCCCGGCTACCGGCCGACCACCCGCCCGCACGGCAAGCAGGTGCGCGAGGCCGCGGCGCTGATCGCCGGCGCCCGCCGGCCGGTCCTCTACGTCGGCGGCGGGGTGCTCAAGGCCGGCGCCACCGAGGAGCTGGCCGAGCTCGCCGCGCTGACCGGCGCGCCCGTCGTCACCACCCTCATGGCCCGCGGCGCGTTCCCCGACAGCTCGCCGCAGCACCTGGGCATGCCGGGCATGCACGGCACCGTGGCCGCGGTGACCGCGCTGCAGAAGGCCGACGTCCTCGTGGCCCTCGGCGCCCGGTTCGACGACCGGGTGACCGGGAAGCTGTCGACCTTCGCGCCCGGCGCACTGGTGGTGCACGCCGACATCGACCCGGCCGAGATCGGCAAGAACCGCAAGGCCGACGTCCCGATCGTCGGGGACGCCAAGGAGACCATCGCCGAGCTCGTCGGCGCGCTGCGCGCCGAGCACGAGGCCGGCCGCACGCCCGACCTCGCCGCCTGGTGGGCGCAGCTGGACGACTGGCGCACCCGCTACCCGCTCGGCTACGACTGGCCCGAGGACGGCTCGCTGTCGCCGCAGTACGTCATCGAGCGGATCGGCGCGATCGCCGGCCCCGACGCGATCTACACCTCCGGGGTCGGCCAGCACCAGATGTGGGCCGCGCAGTTCATCCGGTACGAGAAGCCGGGCACCTGGCTCAACAGCGGCGGCGCCGGGACCATGGGCTACGCCGTGCCCGCGGCCATGGGCGCCCGGTACGGCCGCCCCGACGCCACCGTCTGGGCCATCGACGGCGACGGCTGCTTCCAGATGACCAACCAGGAGCTGGCCACCTGCGCGATCGAGGGCATCCCGATCAAGGTCGCCGTCATCAACAACGGCAACCTCGGCATGGTCCGGCAGTGGCAGACCCTGTTCTACGAGGGCCGCTACTCCAACACCAAGCTGCACCCGGTGGACGACGAGGGCCGGCCGAAGCCGGTGCGCATCCCCGACTTCGTCATGCTGGCCGAGGCGCTGGGCTGCGTCGGGCTGCGCTGCGAGACCAAGGACGACGTCGACGCCGTCATCGAGAAGGCCATGGCGATCACCGACGCCCCGGTGGTCATCGACTTCGTCGTCGGCGCCGACGCCCAGGTCTGGCCGATGGTCGCCGCCGGCGCCAGCAACGACGACATCCTGGCCGCGCGCGACCTGCGCCCGGTCTTCGGAGAGGGACAGGTCTGATGAGCCGCCACACCCTGTCGGTCCTGGTCGAGAACAAGGCCGGTGTCCTCGCCCGCGTCTCGGCGCTGTTCAGCCGGCGCGCGTTCAACATCGAGTCCCTCGCCGTCGGCCCGACGGAGAACCCCGACCTGTCCCGGATGACGATCGTCGTCGACGCCGAGTCCGCGCCGCTGGAGCAGGTGACCAAGCAGCTGAACAAGCTCGTCGAGGTCATCAAGATCGTGGAGCTCGACGGCGGCGCGGCGGTGCAGCGCGAGCTGCTGCTGGTCAAGGTGCGCGCCCCGCTGGCCGACCGCACGACCGTGCTGCAGACCGCCGAGCTGTTCCGCGCCCGCGTCGTCGACGTCAACACCGACACGGTGACCCTCGAGGCCACCGGCACGCCGGACAAGCTGCAGGCCCTGCTCGCCGTCCTCGCCCCGCTGGGGATCAAGGAGATGGCGCAGTCGGGCACCGTCGCCCTGGGCCGCGGACCGCGGTCGATGAGCGGCGCCGGTACCTTGCGCCCGGTCGACCGCAGCGCCTAGTCCCCGACCGTCCCAACCGGCCTTTATCGCGATAAAGGCACCACAGCAGAGGAGCACCACCGCATGGCCGCCGAGATCTTCTACGACGACGACGCCGACCTGTCGATCATCCAGGGGCGCACCGTCGCCGTCATCGGCTACGGCAGCCAGGGCCACGCGCACGCCCTGTCGCTGCGCGACTCCGGGGTCGACGTCCGGGTGGGCCTGCCCGAGGGCTCGAAGAGCCGGCCCAAGGCCGAGGCCGAGGGCCTGCGCGTCGTCACGCCGGCCGAGGCCGCCGCCGAGGCCGACCTCGTCGTGGTCCTCGCCCCCGACCACGTGCAGCGGACCCTCTACACCGAGTCGATCGAGCCCAACCTGCAGGACGGCGACGCGCTGTTCTTCGGTCACGGCTTCAACATCCGGTTCGGCTACGTCAAGCCCCCGGCCGGCGTCGACGTCGCCATGGTCGCCCCCAAGGGCCCCGGCCACCTGGTCCGTCGCGAGTTCGAGAACGGCAAGGGCGTGCCCTGCCTGGTCGCCGTCGAGCAGGACGCCACCGGGCAGGCCCTGCCGCTCGCGCTGTCCTACGCCAAGGCCATCGGCGGCACCCGCGCCGGCGTCATCCGGACGACGTTCGCCGAGGAGACCGAGACCGACCTGTTCGGCGAGCAGGCGGTGCTCTGCGGCGGCGCCAGCGCGCTCATCACCGCCGGGTTCGAGACGCTGACCGAGGCCGGCTACCAGCCCGAGGTCGCCTACTTCGAGTGCCTGCACGAGCTCAAGCTGATCGTCGACCTCATGTACGAGGGCGGCATCGCCAAGCAGCGCTGGTCGGTGTCGGACACCGCCGAGTACGGCGACTACACCTCCGGCCCGAAGATCATCGACGACCGCGTCAAGGAGTCGATGAAGGAGGTCCTGGCCGCGATCAAGGACGGCTCGTGGGCCGCGGCCTTCATCGCCGACCAGGACGCCGGCGCCCCCGACTTCACGCGGCGCCGCGCCGCGGCCGAGGCGCACCCGATCGAGGAGACCGGCCGCAAGCTGCGCGGCCTGATGAGCTGGGTGTCGGCCTCCGACGACTACACCGGCACCGCCGCCCGCTCGTAGCGTCCGGCAACGCGAACGGCCCCCGCTGCCTGCTGGCAGCGGGGGCCGTTGCGCGTCGGGACGGGGTGGGACTCAGTACGACAGGCCCCGGGAGGCGAAGTACTGCTTCGCGTGCGGCTGCTGCAGCAGGAAGATGATCAGCCCCGGCAGCAGGAAGCCCAGCAGCGCCGAGAACTCGAACCCGCCGCCGACGGCCAGTGAGATGACCAGGGTCAGCAGCTGGATGCCGACCGAGGCGTAGCTGCCGAGCAGGAGCAGCCGGGGGCCCTTGCCGGTGAGCACCTGGATGCCGCCGACGAGGACGACCACGGCCGTGGCGATCGCCAGGAGGGTGACCAACCCGAGCAGCGGGCTCAGCGCGAACAGCAGGCCGATGCCCAGCAGCGCCAGCAGGCCGAAGAGCGAGCCCAGGCCACCGATGACGACACCGATGACCGCGGCGGCCGTGACCTGGCCGGGACGCCGGCCCGACGGCCCACCGCCGTAGGGGGACGGGCCGGTGAAGTTGCCGTAGGGCGCCGGCTGGCCGTACGGGGCCTGCCCGTAGGGCTGCTGCCCGTACGCCTGCTGCCCGTAGGCGGGCTGGCCGTAGGGCTGCTGGCCGGGCACCCCGGACCCGGGTTGACCACCCGGCGGCGTGTTGTTGTCGAAGCTCGGGCTGGTCATGTGCCTGCGGATCTCCTCTGGACGGACGGACGGCGCCGGGTCGGCGGTCGGCGGAGTGTAGGGCTGGGACCACGCCCCGTGGGGGCCCGCCGTCGCGGGCGGTCCCTCGGCGGGGGGATGGTCAGCGGCCGCGGCGGGCGCGGTGCGCGGCGAAGAACGCCGCGGCCGGCTTCATCGACAGCAGGACGACGATCGCCAGCGACCCGAGGAAGAACAGCAGGCTGGTGATGATCCCGCCGGCGCCCGCGTTCTGGGCGTCGGCCAGGTTGCCGATCAGGCCCAGCAGGGTGACCGCCAGCGCGATCGAGCCGCCGACGAGGAGCATCACGCGGCTCCGGCCGGTGAGCGCCCAGACCGATCCCCAGATCATGAGCACCGTCCACACGAGCGCCAGCAGGCCGAACACCAGGATGACGCCGCCGACGGCGCCGGCGACCGAGCCGAAGCCGGGGATCTCGTTGTCCAGCTCGTCACCGGCGCCGCTGGCCAGGGCCCCGGCGAAGATCAGGAGCAGGCTGAACAGCACGCCGATGGCGCCGAAGACGAACCCGAGCACCACGGCGGTCACCACGCTGCCGGGCTTGGCCGGGACGCCGCCCTGCCCGTACTGCTGGCCGTAGGCCTGCCCGTACTGCCCGTACTGCTCGGTGCCGTAGCCCTGCTGCCCGTACTGCTGCGGGTAGCCCTGCTGCCCGTACTGCTGGCCGTACTGCTGCTGCCCGTACTGCTGTCCGTAGGACTGGCCGCCGTACTCCTGCTGGCCGTACTCCTGCTGGCCGTACTCCTGCTGCCCGTACTGCTGCGGGGGCTGGGGCTGCCGGGTGTAGGGCTGGGTGTACTGGCCGGGCTGGCCGTACTGCCCCGGCTGCTGCCCGTAGGACTGCCCGGCCGTCTCGCCGGACGACTGCCCCTGCGGGTCGTACTGCGACGAGCCGGACGGCTGGTCCTGCCGGCCGTACGGCGTGGCACCGCCCTCACCGGGGTCACGCCCGGGGTCGCGGCCCTGGCCCTGGTCCTTGCTGAAGTCGGTCATGGTCCCCTCCGGAGGCGTCGGCCGGTGCCGGCGCTGCTGGCCGCCAGGATGCTGGGGTACCAGGGACGACGGCAAACAGGTACTACCCCGTCAGCGGGATGTCGTGGCCCCTGGGACGGGAAGTTCCCGGCCCGTGACCGGGTCGGATCCGCCTCGTCCCTAGGCTGTGGCCCCGTGACCGAGCGCGCCCCCGTGGTCCTGATCGCCGAGGAGCTCGCCCCCAGCGTGCTGGAGGTGCTCGGCGACGACGTGGAGGTCCGCCACGTCGACGGTGCCGACCGCTCGGCGCTGCTGCCCGCGCTCGCCGACGCCGCCGCCGTCATGATCCGCAGCGCCACCCGGATCGACGCCGAGGCGCTGGCCGCCGCACCCAACCTGAAGGTCGTCGCCCGCGCCGGCATCGGCCTGGACAACGTCGACGTCGCCGCGGCCACCGAGCGCGGCGTCATGGTGGTCAACGCCCCGACGTCGAACGTCGTCAGCGCCGCCGAGCACGCCGTCGCGCTGCTGCTGGCCGCCGCCCGGCAGATCCCCGCGGCCGACGCGTCGCTGCGCGAGGGCCGGTGGGCGCGGTCGCGGTTCATGGGCGTCGAGGTCACCGACAAGGTGGTCGGCATCGTCGGCCTGGGCCGCATCGGCCAGCTGGTCGCCCAGCGGCTGGCCGCCTTCGGCACCACGCTGATCGCCTACGACCCCTACATCCAGCCCGGCCGCGCCGCGCAGCTCGGGGTGCGGATGGTGTCGCTGGAGGAGCTGCTCCGCGAGGCCGACTTCATCACCGTCCACCTGCCGAAGACGCCGGAGACGCTCGGGCTCATCGGCGCCGCGGAGCTGGCCACCACCAAGCGCGGCGTGATCGTCGTCAACGCCGCCCGCGGCGGGCTGGTCGACGAGGCGGCGCTGGCCGACGCGCTGCGGTCGGGCCAGGTCGCCGCCGCCGGCATCGACGTGTACGCGCAGGAGCCCACGACCGACAGCCCGCTCTTCGGGCTGCCCACCACCGTGGTCACCCCCCACCTGGGTGCCTCGACGACGGAGGCGCAGGACAAGGCGGGCACCGCCGTGGCCCACTCGGTGCGCCTGGCGTTGCAGGGCGAGTTCGTGCCGGACGCGGTCAACGTGCAGGCCGGCGGCGTGGTCGCCGAGGACGTCCGGCCCGGCCTGCCGCTGGCCGAGCAGCTGGGCACCGTGTTCACCGCCGTGGCCGGCGGGCTCGCGCAGTCGGTGACCGTCGACGTGCGGGGCAAGCTGGCCGAGTTCGACGACTCGGTGCTGCAGCTCGCCGTCCTCAAGGGCGTCTTCTCCGACGTCGTCGAGGAGCAGGTCACCTACGTCAACGCCCCGCTGCTGGCCGAGCAGCGCGGCCTGGACGTCTCGCTGACCAGCGACGTCGAGAGCCCCGACTACCGCAACCTGGTGCGGGTGCACGGCGTCATGGCCGACGGCCGCGAGATCGCCGTCGCCGGGACGCTGTTCGGCAAGAACCAGGTGCCCAAGCTGGTCGAGGTCGACGGCTTCGACATGGACCTCGACCTCTCGGGCCACCTGCTGTTCTTCCTCTACCAGGACCGGCCCGGCGTCGTGGGCACCGTCGGCGCGGCGCTGGGCGAGGCCGGGATCAACATCGCCGGCGCGCAGGTCAGCCGGACCACCCGGGGCGGTGAGGCGCTGATGGCCGTCGTCGTCGACAGCCCGGTCGGCGCGGAGCTGCTCGGCGACATCGCCCGCCGCATCGGCGCGCGCGAGGCCCGCTCGGCGGATCTCGACCCGCGCTGACCTAGGGTCGTCGCCATGCGCCTGGCTGTGATCGCGGGAGACGGCATCGGCCCCGAGGTGGTGGCCGAGGGGCTCAAGGTCCTCGGCGCGGTCGTGCCGGACCTGGAGACGACGCCCTACGACCTGGGCGCGGCCCGCTGGCAGCGCACCGGGGAGCTGCTGCCCGACACCGTGCTCGACGAGCTGCGCGGGCACGACGCGATCCTGCTCGGCGCGATCGGCGACCCCGGCGTGCCGCCGGGCATCCTCGAGCGGGGTCTGCTGCTGCGGCTGCGCTTCGAGCTCGACCACCACGTCAACCTGCGCCCGGCCCGGCTCTACGACGGCGTGCGCAGCCCGCTGGCCGAGCCCGGCGAGATCGACATGCTGTGCGTGCGCGAGGGCACCGAGGGTCCCTACGCGGGCAACGGCGGCGTGCTGCGCCGCGACACCCCGCACGAGGTGGCCACGGAGGTCAGTCTCAACACCGCCTTCGGCGTCGAGCGGGTGGTGCGCTACGCCTTCGAGCGGGCCACCGCCCGGCCGCGCCGGCACCTCACGCTGATCCACAAGACCAACGTGCTCACCCACGCCGGGTCGCTGTGGTCGCGGACGGTGGAGGAGGTGGCCGCGGAGTTCCCCGAGGTCACCGTCGCCTACCAGCACGTCGACGCCGCGTCGATGTTCTTCATCACCGACCCCGGCCGCTACGACGTCATCGTCACCGACAACCTCTTCGGCGACATCGTCACCGACGTCGCGGCCGCGGTCACCGGCGGCATCGGCCTGGCGGCCAGCGGCAACCTCGACGTCTCGGGCACCAACCCGGCCATGTTCGAGCCGGTGCACGGCTCGGCGCCCGACATCGCCGGGCAGGGGGTGGCCGACCCGACGGCGACCGTGCTGTCGGTGGCGCTGCTGCTCGAGCACCTCGGCCACGCCGACCTCGCACGCAAGGTCGGCGCCGCCGTCGCCTTCGACCTGTCCACCCGGGACCCGCGGGGCCGGGTGCGCACGGTCGAGGTCGGCGACCGGCTGGCCGCCCTCGCCGGGGGCTGACGGTCCCGGGGTTAGACTCCCCGGCGATGCACCTGAACGGCAGCACCCCCATCATCGCCTAGCGCGCGGTCACCTCCCCGACCGCGCGCAGACCTCCCGTTCCCGGGGGGTCTTTCTCGTGTGAGGGGCCTGATCGCCGTCGAACCCCCGGGAGCACCCGTGGCCACCGACAGCCCCGTCCTCTCCGCCGGCAGCGACTTCCACGTCTTCGACACCACGCTGCGCGACGGCGCCCAGCGCGAGGGGATCAGCTTCTCCGTCGCCGACAAGCTCGCCACAGCGAGGCTGCTCGACGAGATCGGCGTCGGCTACATCGAGGGCGGATGGCCGGGGGCGCTGCCCAAGGACACCGAGTTCTTCGTCCGCGCCCGCACCGAGCTCAAGCTGCGGCACGCGGTGCTGGTCGCGTTCGGCGCCACCCGCAAGGCCGGCGTCCGGGTGGAGGACGACCCGCAGGTGCGCGCGCTGCTCGACGCCGGGACGCCGGTGGTGTGCCTGGTCGCCAAGTCCGACGTCCGGCACGTGCGCGACGCGCTGCGGACCACGCTCGAGGAGAACCTCGCGATGGTGTCGGACACCGTCGCGTACCTCGTCGCGCACGGCCGGCGGGTGTTCGTCGACTGTGAGCACTTCTTCGACGGCTACGCCGCCGACCCCGACCACGGTGTCGCGGTGCTGCAGGCGGCGTTCGCCGCGGGCGCGGAGGTCGGCGTCCTGTGCGACACCAACGGCGGCATGCTGCCGATGGGGGTGGGCCGGGTGGTGGCCGACGTCCGGTCGCGCGTCGACGGGCGGCTGGGCATCCACTGCCAGGACGACACCGGCTGCGCGGTCGCCAACTCGCTGGCCGCCGTCGAGGCCGGGGTGACCCACGTGCAGGGCACCGCGAACGGCTACGGCGAGCGGGCCGGCAACGCCGACACCTTCGCGCTGGTCGCCAACCTGGTGACCAAGATGGGCCTGCCGGTGGTGCCCGCCGAGTGCCTGGCCGAGCTGCAGCGGGTCAGCCACGCCATCGCCGAGCTGGCCAACATCGCCCCCGACGACCACCAGCCCTACGTCGGCGCGTCGGCGTTCGCGCACAAGGCCGGCCTCCACGCCAGCGCGATCAAGGTCAGCCCCGAGCTCTACAACCACCTCGACCCGGCGGTGGTCGGCAACGACATGCGCATCCTGGTCACCGAGATGGCCGGCCGCGCCTCGGTGGAGCTCAAGGGCCGCGAGCTCGGCGTGGACCTCTCCGGGCACGCCGACGCCGTCGGTCGTGTCGTCGACCAGGTCAAGGTCCTCGAGTCCGAGGGGTGGTCGTTCGAGGCCGCCGACGCCTCCTTCGAGCTGCTGCTGCGCTCCCAGCTGCCCGGCGCGCCGGCGCCGCTGTTCCAGCTGGAGAGCTACCGGACGACGGTCGAGCACTGGGGCAACGGCGTGGTCGTCAGCGAGGCGACCGTGAAGGTGCACCTGCCGGGCGCCGACGGGACGAGCGAGCGGGTGATCAGCACCGCGGAGGGCAACGGCCCGGTCAACGCGCTGGACAACGCGCTCCGGCAGGCGCTGGTGAGCCGCCACCCGGAGCTGGCCGACGTCGCGCTGGCCGACTACAAGGTCCGCATCCTCGGCTGGAAGGGCGGCACCAGCGCGACCACGCGAGTGCTCGTCGACACCACCGACGGGGTGGGGGAGTGGACCACCGTGGGCGTCCACGCCAACATCGTCGAGGCCTCCTGGCACGCCCTCGTCGACGCCCTCACCTACGCCGTCCACTGCCGCTGACGACGGCGGACCGCGGTGGTGTGCACACACCGTCCGCGCCGTCCACAGATGCCGCGGTCTCCTGGCTCAGGCCGGGGTGCGCCCGCAGGGTCCTGCCCGTGGACGTCGAGGCGGTCGTGGGGTCCCGGGGGTGGGCCACCCGGGCCGAACTGCTCGGCCAGATCAGCGCGAGGACCCTCTCCGACTGGGTGACTACCGGCAGGGTGGTCAGGCTCCAGTCGGGTGTGTTCGCCGCTCCCTCCGCCGCCGGTCGGTGGGCGGTGCGGGTCGCTGCGGCGCTCGCCGGCCGGAACGCCGTGGCCAGTCACGGCACCGCGCTGGCGCTGTGGGAGCTCGTCCCTCCACCGGCCGGCCCGGTGCACGTCACCGTCCCGGACCACCGCAGTGCACGAGGGTCCGCCGGGGTGGTGCTGCACCGCAGTTCCCGGGCCCACGCCGACCGGCGGCGAGCGGGCGGACTGCCGGTCACCTCCGCCGAGCGCGCGGTCGTCGATGCGTGGGGCGCTCCGGCGCCGCCGTCGAGGGCGGATGTCCGGGCCGCTGCCATCACAGCCGTCAGACGGCGACTGTGCACACCGGCGGACCTCGCCGCCGAGCTGGCCCACAGCACGCGGCTGCGGCACCGGGCCGAGCTCACCACCCTGGTGGACCTGCTGGCCGACGGATGCCGGAGCGAACTGGAGATCTGGGGCTGCACCCAGGTGCTGCGTGCGCCGGGGATGCCCGCCTTCACACAGCAACGGCGCATCACCGTGGGTGCTGAGTCGTTCGTCCTCGACGCCGCCTACGAGGAGGTGATGCTCGCGGTCGAGATGGACGGCGCCGCCTGGCACGGGTCGAGCCGGCAGCGGGAGTCCGACATCCGTCGGGACTCACTCGTCGCGACGGCCGGCTGGCAGACGCTGCGGTACAGCTACCGCCGGCTGACCAGCACACCCGGCGCCTGCCGGCGCGACATCCTGGCGGTGTACCGGGCTCGCCGGCGGCTGATGGGCGGCGACAGCGTGCGCTGAGGTGCGGCAGGAGGGCCGTGTGGTGCACCCCTGCGCACGCTGTCGCCACCGGCGACGTCAGCTGCGCGGCTTGACCTCGCCCATCGGGCCGAAGCCGCTGACCTCCGGCGCGTCGACGTAGATGATCTCCGGCTGCTCGGCGACCAGTTCCGACATCCAGTCGAAGGCGGCCTTGGCGTGCGGGGTGGCCACGTGCGAGGCGCCGGCCTCGGAGTCCCGGAAGCCCTCGATGCAGACGAAGGTGTTCGGGTCGAGCACGCTCCGCGACCACTCGAAGAACAGGCTGCCCTCCTCCGCGTTCACCGCCACCGCGTACTCGTCGGCGTGCGCCCGGAACTCGTCGATCCGGTCGGGGCGGACGGGGAACTTGATGACGATCAGGATCACGGGGTCCTCCTGTGGTCGAAGCGGGTCACAGCGGGTCGAGCCGGCGACGCAGCAGGCAGAACGGGTTGCCCTCCGGGTCGGCGAGCACGTGCCAGCTCTCCTCACCGGTCTGCCCGACGTCGGCCCGGGTCGCGCCGAGGTCGAGCAGCCGCTGCAGCTCGGCGTCCTGGTCGCGGTCGGTGGCGTTGACGTCGAGGTGCAGCCGCGGCTTCGCCGGCTCCCAGTGGTCGACGGGTGTGAACACCAGGGTGGGGGCCGGACCGCCGAAGCCGGCCTCCGGGCCGATCTCGACGGCGCCGTCCTCGTCGCGGCCGAGGACCCGGTAGCCGAGCACCTCCGCCCACCAGGCGGCCAGCGCCTCGGGGTCGCGGCTGTCGACGACGATCTCGCTCAGGCGGCAGGCCACAGGGGCACCGTAGGCGGGACGGCCGGTCGGCGCGGGGTCAGTAGCCTCGACGGCGTGCGCATCGTCCGCTTCGCCTCGCCCTCGGGCCTGTCCTTCGGCGTCCTCGACGGCGACGGCCAGGTCGCCCAGATCGAGGGTCACCCGTTCGCCACCCTCTCCTTCACCGGCCGGCGCTTCGCCCAGGCCGACGTCCGGCTGCTCTCCCCGATCCTGCCGAGCAAGGTGGTCTGCGTCGGGAAGAACTACGCCGAGCACGTCCGGGAGATGAACACGGGGGACGCCCCGGAGCGGCCGATGCTGTTCCTCAAGCCCTCGACCTCGGTGATCGGCCCGGGCGACGCCATCCGCATCCCGGCCGGCAGCACCAACGTGCACCACGAGGTCGAGCTCGCCGTCGTCATCGGCGGCAGCGGCGCCCGCAACCTCACCCCGGAGCAGGTCCCCGGCAGCGTCTTCGGCTACACGATCGGCAACGACGTCACCGAGCGGGACATGCAGAAGGCCGACGGGCAGTGGACCCGGGCCAAGGGCTTCGACTCGTTCTGCCCGCTGGGCCCCTGGATCGAGACCGACCTGCGCGGCCTGGGCAAGGACCCGGCCGACCTGGAGATCACCTGCACCGTCGACGGCGAGCAGCGCCAGGCCGGCCGCACCAGCCAGCTGCTCTTCGACGTCCCGACGCTGGTCTCCTACATCTCCCAGGTCATGACCCTGCTGCCCGGCGACGTCGTCCTCACCGGCACCCCGGCCGGCGTCGGCCCGATCCGGCCCGGCCAGCGGGTCGAGTGCGCGGTGGAGGGGCTGGGCTCGCTGGTCAACGGCGTCAGCGGCGCCGACACCGTCTCCACCGCGGGCGGTGCCCGGTGACGGTCACCCGCTTCTGCCCCTCGCCGACCGGCCTGGTGCACGTCGGCGCCATGCGGACGGCGCTGTTCAACTGGGCGCACGCCCGGCACACCGGCGGCACGTTCGTCTTCCGCATCGAGGACACCGACGCCGCCCGCGACTCCGAGGAGTCCTACCGGCACCTGCTCGACTGCATGCGCTGGCTCGGGCTGGACTGGGACGAGGGCCCCGAGGTCGGCGGCCCGCACGGCCCGTACCGGCAGTCCGAGCGGCACGAGGTGTACCGCGAGGTCGCCGCCGAGCTGCTCGAGGCCGGGCACGCCTACGAGTCCTTCTCCACCAACGAGGAGGTCGACGCGCGGCGCCGGGCGGCCGGGCAGGACCCCAAGCTCGGCTACGACAACGCCGACCGCTTCCTCACCGACGCGCAGAAGGCGGCCTTCCGCGCCGAGGGCCGCGAGCCGGTGCTGCGGCTGCGGATGCCCGACACCGACCTCGCCTGGACCGACCTCGTCCGCGGCGAGGTGCGCTTCGCCGCCGGGTCGGTGCCCGACTTCGTGCTGCTGCGCGGCAACGGCGTGCCGCTCTACCCGTTCACCAACCCCGTCGACGACGCCCTCATGGGCGTCACCGACGTGCTGCGCGGCGAGGACCTGCTGCCCTCCACGCCGCGGCAGATCGCGCTGTACCAGGCGCTCACCGACGTCGGCGTCGCCGCCGGGACGCCGCGGTTCGGGCACCTGCCGCTGGTCTTCGGCGAGGGCAACAAGAAGCTGTCCAAGCGCGATCCGCAGTCGAACTTCGACGTCTACCGCGAGCGCGGCTTCCTGCCCGAGGGGCTGGTCAACTACCTGGCGCTGCTCGGCTGGGCCATCGCCGACGACCGCGACGTCTTCAGCCCGCAGGAGATGGTGACGGCCTTCGACGTCACCCGGGTCAGCGCCAACCCCGCGCGCTTCGACCTGAAGAAGGCCGAGGCGATCAACGCCACCCACGTGCGCGCGCTGCCGGTCGAGGACTACGTCGCCCGCGTGGTGCCCTTCCTCGCCGGTGCGGGCCTGGTCAGCGACCCGCCGACACCGGAGCAGGACCGGGTGCTGCGCGCCATCGCACCGATGGCGCAGGAGCGCACGGTAGTCCTCTCCGACGCCGTCGGCCTGCTGGGCTTCCTGTTCACCGAGGACGTCGAGATCGATCCCGCGGCGGCCGCGAAGAACCTGCGCCCGGAGGACAGCGACGTGCTCGACGCCGCGGCCGCCGCGCTGCGCGACCTGGCGGAGTGGACGACGCCGGGGATCGAGCAGGCGCTCAAGGATGCACTGGTCGAGGGCCTGGGCCGCAAGCCGCGCCAGGCGTTCGGGCCGGTGCGGGTGGCGGTCAGCGGCCGCACGGTGTCCCCGCCGCTCTACGAGTCGATCGAGCTGCTCGGCCGGGACCGCACGGTGCGCCGCCTCGAGGGCGCCCGCGCGGTCGCCACCGGCGGATGAGCACCCCGCCCGGCGGGTTCCCCGGGGGGCCGTGGCCCGGCGACCCGGGCGAGGAGCCCTACACCGGCCCGCCGCCCACCGGGCCCTACGGGGCGCCGCCGCGGGTGCCCGGGGCGCTCGGCGCGGGAGTGCCGCCCTGGGCCGCCCCGGGGCCCGGCGCGCCCGCCGGCCCGGTGCCGTGGCCGCTGGGGCCGGTGCCGCTGCCGCCGGGCCACGCCTGGCCCGCCCCGCCCCCGCCGGGGCCGCACGGTCCGCCGTGGCCCGCGCCGCCGGGCGCGCTCCCGCCCGGGGTCGCGCTGGCGCCGCCGCCGGGCACCCCGCCGCACGACGTGCCGGTGCCCTACCTGCTGGTCATGCGCGCGCGGGACTGGGCGTGGTGGCGGCCGCTGCTGGGGCTGCTGCTGTTCACCGTGGCCTACGCCGTCGCGGCGTTCGTCGTCGTCCTGCTGGTGCTGCTGACCGGCGTCGAGCCCGACCTGCAGCTGCTCGACCTCGTCGACCCGGGCGTGCTGCTCATCACCAACCTCTCGCTCATCGTCGCGATCCCCATCGTCTGGCTGCTGTGGGTGGTCGCCCACGGCATGCGGCCGGGCTGGTCGTCGTCGGTGCTGGCGCGGGTGCGCTGGCGGCTGTTCGTGCCCATGACCGTGCTGGCGCTGGTCACGCTCGGGATCGGGATCGCGCTGTCGGTGGGGCTGGGCTTCGCGTTCGGCGAGACCGAGGTCACCGGCCCGGTCGACGACCTGGCCTGGCTGCTGCTGGTGGTGGTGCTCACCACACCGCTGCAGTCGGCCGCCGAGGAGTACGTGTTCCGCGGCTACCTCAGCCAGGCGATCGCCGGGTGGATGGGCAACCCGCGCACCGGCGCGGTCACCGCCGCGGTGGTCACCGCCGCGCTGTTCTCGCTGGCGCACGCGCCCGGCGACGTCGTCACCTTCCTCGACCGGTTCGTCTTCGGCCTGGCCGCGTCGGCCGTGGTGTGGCTGACCGGCGGCCTGGAGGCGGCGATCGTCCTGCACGCGGTCAACAACGTGCTGGTGTTCCTGCTGGCCGGGACGCTGGGCGACGGCGTCGCCACCGAGGAGGTCCCGGCCGGCGTCGGCCTGGTGTCGCTGCTGCTCACGCTGCTGGCGATGGGTGCCTACGTGACGGCGGTGGCGCGTTCGCGCACGCGGCTGCGCCCGGAGGTGCTCACCGACGCCCGGGACCTGCGCGTGCCGGCCGGCGACCCGCGGGTCCGGGGGTGGTGACACGTGCGTCCGGGAGGTCGGGTATCGTCTTCTCCGGCGCCGCGAGGTGCCGGCCAAGACCTTGGGGTATGGGGTAATTGGCAGCCCGACGGATTCTGGCTCCGTTAGTCTAGGTTCGAGTCCTGGTACCCCAGCGAGGAAGCACCACCTCCTCAGCACGACCTGCACGACAGCACCACCGCACGGCCCCGTCGTCTAGCGGCCCAGGACGCCGCCCTCTCACGGCGGTAGCGAGGGTTCGAATCCCTTCGGGGCTACAGCGCGAGCGAGAGCCCCCGGCCACCCGGCCGGGGGCTCTCGGCGTTCCTGGCCCCGAGTGGCCCATGATCGCCGGGGGGCATAGCGTTCCCGGGGCCCCTCCTCCTCGGGCCGCGAACGGAGGTCGCAGGGTGATCCGAACCTCTCGCCGGCTGGCCGACGGTCGCGAGATCCTCTACTACGACGCCGACGGCAGCGTCCCCGCCAAGGGCGCCCACGACGCCGAGGACACACGGGACCTCCCGCCGGTCAGCACCCGCTCGCAGCTGCGCTGGGACGCGCTGCTGGGGGAGTGGGTGGTGGTCGCCGCCCACCGGCAGACCCGCACGTTCCTGCCGCCGGCCGACCAGTGCCCGCTGGACCCCTCGCGGCCGGGGCGGCCCACCGAGGTCCCTGACAGCGACTACCAGGTCGTCGTCTTCGAGAACCGCTTCCCGTCGCTGGCCACCGCCGTCGACACCGACGTCGAGCCGACCGCGCCCGGCGGCCCGCTGACCGAGCTGCGCCCCGGTTTCGGCCGCACCGAGGTGGTGCTGTTCACCAGCGACCACGACCAGCACTTCGCCGGCCTCGGTCAGGAACGGGCGCGGCTGGTGGTCGACGTGTGGGCGGAGCGCACCGCCGAGCTCGGCGCGCTCGACGGCGTCGAGCAGGTGTTCTGCTTCGAGAACTCCGGCGAGGAGATCGGGGTGACGCTGTCGCACCCGCACGGGCAGATCTACGCCTACCCC
The DNA here is from genome assembly GCF_054050195.1 of Geodermatophilus sp. SYSU D00710. Lineage (NCBI taxonomy): Bacteria > Bacillati > Actinomycetota > Actinomycetes > Geodermatophilales > Geodermatophilaceae > Geodermatophilus > Geodermatophilus sp. SYSU D00710. Next base: position 28,622 of record NZ_JBJGYX010000021.1, on the reverse strand, counting down.
TTCGTCACGCCGCGGGTGGAGAAGGTGCTCGCCTCGGTGCGCCGGCACCGGGAGGCCACCGGCGGCGACCTGTTCGCCGAGCTGGTCGAGGCCGAGCGCACCGGCCCGCGCGTGGTGGCGGCCAACGACTCCTGGGTGGCCTTCGTGCCCGCCGCGGCCCGCTGGCCCTACGAGGTGCTGCTGTTCCCCACCCGCCGGGTGCCCGACCTGCCCGCCCTCGACGACGCCGAGCGCGACGACCTCGCCGCCCTCTACCTCGACGTGCTGGGCCGCTTCGCGCACCGCTTCGACACCCCGATGCCCTACATCGCCGCGTGGAACCAGGCGCCGGTGCGGACCGGGCGGGAGGACTGGTGGCTGCACCTGCAGCTGTTCTCGCTGCGCCGCGCCCCGGGCAAGCTCAAGTACCTGGCGGGCTCGGAGTCGGGCATGGGCGCCTTCATCACCGACACCAACCCCGAGGACGTCGCCGAGCAGCTGCGCGCCGTGAAGGTGACAGCCGAGTGAGCGGGGTCCCCACCGACGCCGAGGCCGCCGCCCGCGCCGCCGACGCCTTCACCGGCCGCTTCGGCACCGCACCCGAGGGCGTCTGGGCCGCGCCCGGCCGGGTCAACGTCATCGGCGAGCACACCGACTACAACGGCGGGCACGTGCTGCCGGTCGCCCTGCCGCACACCACCCGCGCCGCGGTCGCCCGCCGCGACGACGGCCGGTTGGTCCTCACCTCCGCCCAGCACCCGGGCGCCGACGCCGACGTGGCGGTCGCCGACCTCACCCCGGGCACCCCCGGCGGCTGGGCCGGCTACCCGGCCGGCGTCGTCGAGCAGGTGCGGGCGTCCGTGCCGGGCGGGCTGAGCCTGTTCGTCGACGGCGACGTGCCGGCCGGTGCCGGGCTGTCCTCCTCGGCCGCGCTCGAGTGCGCGGTCGCCCTGGCGGTGAGCGACCTGTTCGGCCTGGGGCTGCGCCCCGACGACCTGGTCGACGTCGCCCGGCGGGCCGAGAACGACTTCGTCGGCGCGCCCACCGGCATCCTCGACCAGTCCGCGTCGGTGCTGTGCACCGCCGGCCACGCGCTGCACCTCGACACCCGCGACCGCACCTGGCAGCAGGTGCCGCTCGACCTGGAGGCCGCCGGCCTCGCGCTGCTCGTCGTCGACTCCGGCACCACCCACGACCACGCCGAGAGCGGCTACGGCGATCGCCGCCGGCAGTGCGAGGAGGCCGCCCGGCGGCTGGGCGTCGAGCTGCTGTGCGACGTGCGCGACGTGGCCGGCCTGGCCGCGCTCGACGACGGCACCGCGGAGGGGGAGGTGCTGCTGCGCCGGGCCCGCCACGTCGTCACCGAGGACGCCCGCGTGGCCGAGGTGGTGGACCTGCTGCGCGGCGGCGCCGACCCGCGCGCCATCGGCCCGGTGCTCACCGCCGGGCACGCCTCCCTGCGCGACGACTTCGAGGTGTCGGTCCCCGAGCTCGACACGGTCGTCGAGGTGGCCCTGGACGCCGGCGCCCACGGCGCCCGGATGGTCGGCGGCGGCTTCGGCGGCAGCGCCGTCGCGCTGGTCGACGCCGGGTCCGTGGACGCCGTCGGCACGGCCGTGGCCGAGCGCGCCGGCGCCCCCCGCTCCTACGCCGTGGTCCCCTCCGCGGGGGCGCGGCGCCTGCTGTGACCGATCCGGACTGGAGGTCCTGGTGGACGACCTGAGACTGGACGCGTCGTTCGTCGACTACCTGCTGGTGGCCGCCTACTTCGCCGTCGTGCTGATGATCGGCTTCGCCGCCCGCAGACGGGTGTCCGACAGCCTGGACTTCTTCCTCTCCGGCCGGTCGCTGCCGGCGTGGGTCACCGGCCTGGCGTTCATCTCGGCCAACCTGGGCGCGGTCGAGATCGTCGGCATGTCGGCCAACGGGGCCCAGTACGGCATGAGCACCATGCACTACTTCTGGATCGGCGCGGTCCCGGCCATGCTGTTCCTGGGCGTGGTGATGATGCCCTTCTACTACGGGTCGAAGGTCCGCAGCGTCCCGGAGTTCATGCGCCGCCGGTTCGGCACCGGCGCCCACCTGGTCAACGCGCTCAGCTTCGCGATCGCGCAGATCCTCATCGCCGGCATCAACCTCTTCCTGCTGGCCACGATCGTGGAGGCGCTGCTGGGCTGGCCGCTGTGGCTCGCGCTCATCGTCGCGGCCGCGGTGGTGCTCAGCTACATCACCCTCGGCGGGCTGTCGGCGGCCATCTACAACGAGGTCCTGCAGTTCTTCGTCATCGTCGCCGCGCTGCTGCCCCTGACCCTCATCGGCCTGAGCCGCGTCGGCGGCGTCGACGGGCTGATCGACTCCTACAACGACGCGGGCCGCGCCGAGGAGCTCACCTCGTGGCCGGCCACGGAGCTGTCGGGCATCGAGAGCCCCGTCCTGTCGGTGATCGGCATCGTCTTCGGCCTCGGGTTCGTGCTGTCGTTCGGCTACTGGACGACGAACTTCGTCGAGGTCCAGCGGGCGATGGCGACCAAGTCGATGTCCGCGGCGCGCAGCACGCCGGTCATCGGGTCCTTCCCGAAGATGTTCGTGCCGTTCATCGTGGTCATCCCCGGCATGATCGCCACGATCCTGGTGCCGGAGGTGGTCGAGGCCCGGGCCACCGCCGACCCGGAGTTCGACTACAACAACTCGATCCTGCTGCTCATCCGCGACACGCTGCCCAACGGTCTGCTCGGCGTGGCCCTGGCCGGGCTCCTGGCGGCGTTCATGGCCGGCATGGCGGCCAACATCTCCGCCTTCAACACCGTCTTCAGCTACGACCTGTGGCAGCAGTACGTGGTGAAGGACCGGCCCGACGGCTACTACCTCGCCATCGGCCGGTGGGCGACCGTCGGCGCGACCGTGGCCGCCATCGGGACGGCGATCATCGCGTCGGGCTACACGAACCTGATGGACTACCTGCAGACGCTGTTCGGGTTCTTCAACGCCCCGCTGTTCGCCACGTTCATCCTCGGCATGTTCTGGAAGCGGATGACGCCGACCGCCGGCTGGGCGGGCCTGGTGTCGGGCACGCTCGCCGCGGTCGCCGTCGCCTTCCTCAGCGAGGACGCGTTCGGCACGGTCTCCCTCGGCGTGCTCCCGCTCAGCGGCCAGGGCGCCAGCTTCGTCGCCGCCAGCGCCGCGTTCGTCGTCGACATCCTGGTGAGCGTGGTGGTCAGCCAGGTGACCGCGCCCAAGCCGGTGGCCCAGCTGGCCGGGCTGGTCTACTCCGAGACGCCCAAGGAGCAGCGCACCGACCCCGACGCGCACCGGCTGCCCTGGTACCAGTCGCCGACCAAGCTGGCCGGGATCGCGCTGGTCATGGTCATCATCCTCAACGTGATCTTCCGCTGACGTCAGGAGCACGGTCATGAGCAGCAGCACCTCCCGCACCGGCGGGTCGCCGCACGCGGCCGGCGCGTTCGACGTCCGCAACGTGATCGCCGTCCTGATCGGTTTCTACGGCCTCGTGCTGGTCGTCATGGGCCTGTTCGCCGACTCGGGGACCGAGCAGGAGAAGACCGGCGACGTCAACGCCAACCTGTGGGCGGGGCTCGCGATGCTGGTCTTCGCCGCCGCGTTCGCGCTGTGGTCGCGGCTGCGACCGATCGTCGTCGAGGCCCCGCCGGACCGGCAGGACCCCGAGGACGACGGCACCGGGCGGACCGCCCCGCACGGCCACTGAGCGGGGCGGCGTCTCAGCAGAACGGCCCAGCACCAGCGCGGGCCCCAGGTCGCAGGAAGGCTCGAACCCGACGGCACCCGGCTCGTCGTGCGGCCCGAGCTCACGCCGGAGCTCAACCCCGAGCACGACCGCTTCTGGCAGCTGTTCTGGTCCTCGATGTGCAGCTGGCCACAGCGCACCGGCGACCTGCGCAGCGTGATCCACAGCGGCGACCTGTTCCCCACCGAGCGCGCCTGGCGGGCCGACCCGATGAGTGCGGAGTGCCTGGCCGACGTCACCGCCGAGCTGATGGTGTCGCTGCCCGCGCCGCCGGGGGAGGCCCGCCGGCTGCTGTTCACGCGAGCCGACGGGACCCCGTTCACCGAGCGGGACCGGCGGCTGCTCGAGCTCGCCCGCCCGCACGTCCAGGAGCTCTTCCTGCCGGGCGAACGGCGGCGGGCCGGAGTGCCCCGGCTGACGCGGCGGGAGTGGGAGGTGCTGGCCATGACCGGTGCCGGGCTGTCCACGGACGACATCGCCGCCGCGCTCTGGATCGCCCGCGGGACGGTGCGCAAGCACGCCGAGCGCATCCGCGAGAAGTGCGGGACGCACACGCTCGCCGAGGCGGCCGCGCGAGCGCTCCCGCACGCCCCGCGGCCCGTGCTCGACGGGGTCAGCCGTCCAGGACGGTGACCGGCATCCGCTGGACGAGGTTGTTGGCCATGCCCTGGCGGTTCCAGGGCTGCTCGACCGGCTGGGCGCCCTGCTCGTCGGCCGCCCGCACCACCAGCTCGTGGGCGCCGGGGCGGGCGTCCCAGGTGCAGGTCCAGGCCCGCCAGGCGTGGGGGTGCGCGGGGTCGGCGGGGGCGAGGTCGGCCGGCGCCCACGTCACGCCCCCGTCGGTGCTGACCTCCACGCCGGTCACCGGCGCGCGGCCCGACCAGGCCCGCCCGGTGAGCGTCACCGGACCGGGGCGCAGGAACCGCTCGCGGGTCATGAAGTCGGGGAAGCCGGGCGGGGCCAGCAGCGCCCGCGGCGCGATCCGGGTGACCGGCACGCCGGCCTCCTGCGCATCGACCTTCACCCGGTAGGCGACGGCGTTCTGGAAGCCGTCGAACGGGCGGTCGAGCACCTCGACGCGGGTCAGCCACTTCACGTGCGCCATGCCGTACCAGCCCGGGACCAGCAGCCGCAGCGGAGCGCCGTGCTGCGGCGGCAACGGGGCGCCGTTCATGGCCCACACCAGCAGGACGTCGGGACGCAGCGCCTCGGCCAGCGGCAGGCCGCGGGTGTAGTCCTGCTCCACCCCACGCTCGACGCCGTGGTCGGCACCGGTGAAGGCGACGTCGACCGCGCCGGGCGAGACGCCGGTCTCCTCGAGCAGCGGCGCGAGCGGCGTCCCGGTCCACTCGGCGCTGCCGACCGCCTCGAGCAGCCAGGGCTGGCTCACCGGCCGCGGCTCCAGCCGGGCCCGGCCGTTGCCGGCGCACTCGAGCAGCACCCGCGAGGTGACCGCCGGCCGGCGGCGCAGGTCGTCGAGGTCCAGCCGCAGCGGCCGCTCGACCGCGCCGGTGACCTCCAGCGACCAGCCGCCCGGGTCGACGGCGGGGATGTCGTAGTGGGTGAGCACGTAGTGCAGGCCGGGCGGCGTCACGTCGTAGCGCAGCGCCTCCAGCGGCATGCCGTGGTTGCGGGTGGCCAGCGCGAGCTCGTCGAGGCCGATGCCCTCCCCGGTCCCGGCGATGCGGGCGCGGCCGCGGTGGACCGGCTCCGTCGTCGTCATGCCCGGGGAGTGTCCGCCCCATCGGGCCGTCGGTGAACCCCCTCAGGAGGCGGCGCGGGCGATCGCCGCCGCCGTCTCCAGCACCGCGCCGACCACCTCGGGGCTGGGCCGGCGGCCCAGCCGCTCGACCGGGCCGGAGATCGACACCGCGCCCAGCACCGCGCCGGCCGGGTCCCGCACCGGCGCCGACAGCGAGGCCACCCCGGCCTCGCGCTCGGCGACGCTGTGCGCCCACCCGCGACGGCGGACGTCGAGCAGCGTGCGGGCGGTGAAGCTGGCGCTCGGCAGCAGCGGGGTGACCTCCTCGGCCGGCGCGAAGGCCAGCAGCGCGTGCGCCGCCGACCCCGCCGTCATGGGCAGCCGCGCGCCGACCGGGACGGTGTCGCGCAGGCCGTGCGCCCGCTCGGCCACGGCCACGCACACCCGCGAGCCGCCCTCGCGCACGTAGAACTGGGCGCTCTCGCCGCTGGCGTCGCGCAGCGCCACCAGGTGCCGACCGGCCACCTGGGCGAGGTCGACGCTGCCGTGGCTGAGCTCGACCAGCGCCGGGCCCGGCGCCCAGGCGCCCGCCGGTGTCCGCCGCAGCAGCCGGTGGCCCTCCAGCGCGACGGCGAGGCGGTGGGTCGTCGCCCGCGGCAGCCCGGTCCGGCCGACGAGGTCGGCGAGCGAGGCCGGCTCGTGCGCGACGGCGCGGAGGATCGCCACGGCTTTGTCCAACACGGCCACCGGGTTAGGCTGTCCCACACCGCGATACTCCCATCTCACGACGTGGGATGGCCACCGTGGGACCACCCACCTGGAGGACCCGTGCCGAAGACGCTGGCGGAGAAGGTCTACGACGCGCACGTCGTGCGCCGTGCCGAGGGCGAGCCCGACCTGCTCTACATCGACCTGCACCTGGTGCACGAGGTCACCAGCCCGCAGGCCTTCGACGGGCTGCGCACGGCCGGCCGCCCCGTCCGCCGTCCCGAGCTCACCATGGCCACCGAGGACCACAATGTCCCGACGCTGGACGTGCTCGCGCCGATCGCCGACCCGGTGAGCCGCGCGCAGGTCGAGGCGCTGCGGGCCAACGCCGCGGAGTTCGGCATCCGGCTGGCCCCCATGGGCGACCGCGACCAGGGCATCGTGCACGTCATCGGCCCGCAGTTGGGGCTCACCCAGCCCGGGATGACCATCGTCTGCGGCGACAGCCACACCTCCACCCACGGCGCCTTCGGCGCGCTGGCCTTCGGCATCGGCACCAGCGAGGTCGAGCACGTGCTGGCCACCCAGACGCTGCCGCAGAACCGGCCCCGGCAGATGGCGGTCACCGTCGAGGGCGAGCTGCCCGAGGGCGTCTCGGCGAAGGACGTCATCCTCGCCGTCATCGCCCGGATCGGGACCAACGGCGCCGCCGGCCACGTCATCGAGTACCGCGGCAGCGCCATCCGGGCGCTGTCGATGGAGGCGCGGATGACGATCTGCAACATGTCGATCGAGGCCGGTGCCCGCGCCGGGCTCATCGCCCCCGACGAGACGACGCTGGCCTACCTGCGGGGCCGTCCGCACGCCCCGCAGGGCGCCGACTGGGACGCCGCCGTCGAGCACTGGCGCTCGCTGCACACCGACGAGGGCGCCGTCTTCGACACCGAGGTCGTCATCGACGCCGCGGACCTGGCGCCGTTCGTCACCTGGGGCACCAACCCCGGCCAGGGCCTGCCGATCACCGGCCAGGTGCCCGACCCGGCCTCGTTCGCCGACGACAACGAGCGGCGCGCCGCCGAGCAGGCGCTGGCCTACATGGGCCTGACCCCGGGCACCCCGCTGCGGGAGATCGAGGTGGACACCGTCTTCCTCGGCTCGTGCACCAACGGCCGCATCGAGGACCTGCGGGTCGCCGCCGAGCTGCTGCGCGGCCGGCGCATCGACCCGGACACCCGGATGCTCGTCGTCCCCGGGTCGATCGGGGTCAAGGCGCAGGCCGAGGCCGAGGGCCTGGACCGGGTGTTCACCGAGGCCGGGGCCGAGTGGCGCGGCGCGGGGTGCTCGATGTGCCTGGGCATGAACCCCGACCAGCTGAAGCCGGGGGAGCGCTCGGCCTCGACCAGCAACCGCAACTTCCAGGGCCGGCAGGGCAAGGGCGGGCGCACCCACCTGGTGTCCCCGTCGGTGGCCGCGGCCACCGCGCTCACCGGGCGGCTCACCGCCCCGGCCGACCTGCAGCCCGCCGACCTCACCAGCGCCGGAGTCTGAGATGCAGCCCTTCACCACGCACACCGGCACCGCGGCCCCGCTGCGGCGCAGCGCCGTCGACACCGACCAGATCATCCCGGCCGAGTACCTCAAGCGGATCACCCGCACCGGCTTCGAGGACGGCCTGTTCGTCGCCTGGCGCACCAACGAGCCGGACTTCGTGCTTAACCAGCCGCAGTACGCCGACGCCTCGATCCTGGTCGCCGGCCCCGACTTCGGCACCGGCTCCTCCCGCGAGCACGCGGTGTGGGCCCTGCTCGACGGCGGCTTCCGGGTGGTGGTCAGCTCGCGGTTCGCCGACATCTTCAAGAACAACTCGACCAAGTCCGGCCTGCTCACCGTCGTCCTCCCGCAGGCCGACGTCGAGGCGCTGTGGCAGGTGGTCGAGGCCGACCCGGCGACCCCGGTCACCGTCGACCTGCAGGCCCGCCGGGTCACCTACGGCGACACGTCGGTGCCGTTCGAGATCGACGACTACACCCGCTGGCGGCTGCTCGAGGGGCTCGACGACGTCGGGCTCACCGAGCGGCACCTGGCCGACGTCGAGGCCTACGAGGCCCGCCGCCCGTCCTGGCTGCCCCGCGCGCTCCCCGCGCTGCCCGCCTAGCCGGGGGCGTCGGGGTCGGCGCCGAGGTCGCGGTAGTAGTCGGCCGACACCTGCCCGGGTGAGCCCCCGAGCGCCCAGACGCTGCCCTTGGCCGCGGGCGGGGGCACCTCGGTGCCCCCGAAGCGCACGCCCAGGGACACCAGCGCCGACGGGATCGCCCCGCCCTGGCTGCACACCACCCGCACGCCCGGGGTGTCGTCGTCCCCGCGCTCCAGCAGCCTGGAGAGCGCGGCCAGCCCCGCCTCCGGGTCGGAGTCGTACTCCTCCTCGCCGACCTCCGGCAGCGGCCGGATCTCCAGCCCGGTCCGCTCGGCGAGCGGTTCCAGCGTCTGCCGGCAGCGCACCCGCTCGGCGCTGTACAGCTCCAGCGGGCCGAACAGCGGCAGCACCGCGGCCAGCTGCGCGGCCTGCCGCCGGCCCTGGGCGTCGAGCGGGCGCTCCTCGTCGGGCCCGTCCCAGTTCTTGCGGCTGCCGGCCTTGGCGTGCCGCACCAGCAGCAGCGACGGCGCCCGCGGGACGTCGTCGCGGGCGAGGTCGACGAGCACCGCGCGGTCGTGGGCGTGGGTGACCAGCGCCGCGGCGTCGTCCACCGGCAGCCAGCGCAGCTCGTCGACCTCGTCGCCGGGCTCGAACGTCTTGCCGCCCACCGCCTGCATCAGCCAGTAGTCGACGTGCTTGGGGCCCGCGGCCACCTCGTAGTGGGTGCGCACGCTGCGCCGGCCGGCCACCACCTCCAGCGCGGTCTCCTCGCACACCTCGCGGACCGCGGCGGCCAGCGCGTTCTCCCCGGCGTCGAGCTTGCCCTTGGGCAGCGACCAGTCGTCGTAGCGCGGGCGGTGGACGACGACGGTCTCGATGCCCCCGCCCTCGGCCGGGCGCCACACCGCGCCCCCGGCCGCCGCGACGACGGTCCGCGTCCGCTCAGCCGGCATGCTCGGTCACCGCCTCGACCAGTGCGGCCTGGTAGTCGACCTCGCCGGTGCGGGCCCAGGCGCCGTCGGGACCCAGCTCCCAGCACTGCACGCCCGGTGCCATGGCGGCGTCGAACACCCGCCCGAGCTCGCGCTGCGCGGGGTCGTCGCACACCCGCAGCAGCACCTCCACCCGCCGGTCGAGGTTGCGGTGCATGAGGTCGGCGCTGCCGATCCACCACTCCGGCTCGCCGCCGTTGACGAACGCCATGACCCGCGAGTGCTCGAGGAAGCGGCCGACGACCGAGCGGACCCGCACGTTCTCCGACAGCCCGGGCACGCCGGGGCGCAGGGTGCAGATGCCGCGGATGAACAGCTCCACCGGCACGCCGGCGCGCGAGGCCTCGTAGAGCGCGTCGATGATCCGCTCGTCGACCAGCGAGTTGACCTTGATCCGGATGCCGGCCGGCCGGCCCTGGGCCGCGTGCCGGGCCTCGCGGCGGATCTTCTCGACCAGCCCCGTGCGGATGCCGTGCGGGGCCACCATCAGCTGCCGGTAGGTGGTCTGGCGGGAGTACCCGGTGAGCACGTTGAACAGGTCGGTGAGGTCGGCGCCCACCCGCGGGTCGGCGGTGAGGATGCCCAGGTCCTCGTACAGCCGCGCCGTCTTGGGGTTGTAGTTGCCGGTGCCGATGTGGCAGTAGCGGCGGATCACGCCGCTCTCCCGCCGCACGACCAGCGCCGTCTTGCAGTGCGTCTTCAGGCCCACCAGGCCGTAGACGACGTGGCAGCCGGCCCGCTCCAGCGACCGGGCCCAGCTGATGTTGGCCTCCTCGTCGAACCGCGCCTTGATCTCGACGAGGACGACCACCTGCTTGCCGAGCTCCGCGGCGGTGATCAGCGCGTTGACGATGGGGGAGTCGCCGGAGGTGCGGTAGAGCGTCTGCTTGATCGCCAGCACGTGCGGGTCCTCGGCGGCCTGCTCGATGAAGCGCTGCACGCTGGTGGCGAACGAGTGGTACGGGTGGTGCACCAGGACGTCGCCCTCCCGCAGCGTGGCGAACACGCTCTTGGGCGTCTCGCCCTCCGACAGCCGCGGGTGGGTGGCCGGCACGAACGGCTCGTCCTTGAGCTCCGGACGGTCGATGTCGTACAGCGCCCACAGCGAGGCCAGGTCGAGCAGTCCGGGCACGGTGACGACGTCCTGCGGGCTGACCTCGAGCTCGGAGACGAGGACGTCGAGGATCTGCGGGTCCATCGTCTCGGTGACCTCGAGCCGGACCGCGGGCCCGAACCGGCGGCGGGCGAGCTCGCGCTCGAGGGCCTGCAGGAGGTCCTCGTCGCGGTCCTCCTCGACCTCGAGGTCGGCGTTGCGGGTGACCCGGAACAGGTGGTGGTCGATGACGTCGAGACCGGGGAACAGCTGCGACAGGTGCGCGGCGATGAGGTCCTCGAGCGGCAGGAACGTCGCCTGCGGGTCGGCCGACCCCACCGGCACGAACCGCGGCACGTTGTTGGGCACCTTGAGCCGGGCGAACCGCGGCGCGCCGGTCTCGGGGTCGCGCACCACGACGGCGAGGTTGAGCGACAGGCCGCTGATGTAGGGGAACGGGTGGGCCGGGTCGACCGCCAGCGGGGTGAGCACCGGGAACACCTGGTCGCGGAAGTACTCGCGCAGCCGCCGGGTCTCGGTCTCGGCGAGGTCGTCCCAGTGGACGATCCGGATGCCCTCGGCCTCCAGCCGCGGCGTGACGTCCTGCTCGAAGCACACCGCGTGCCGGTGCACCAGCTCCTGGGTGCGCTCGGTGACCCGGGCCAGCTGCTCGCGGATGGTCAGCCCGTCGGGGGAGCGGACGGTCAGCCCGGTGCTCAGCCGCCGCTTCAGCCCGGCGATGCGCACCATGTAGAACTCGTCGAGGTTGCCCGCGAAGATCGCCAGGAACTTGACCCGCTCGAGCAACGGCAGCGACACGTCCTCCGCCAGCTCGAGCACCCGGGCGTTGAAGTCGAGCCACGACAGCTCGCGGTTGAGGAAGCGGTCGGGCGGCAGGGCCGCGCCGGCCTCCGGCGCGGCGGGGCGCTCGGGCCCGGCGATCGGGGAGGTCGTCTCGGCTACCACGACGTCATCGTGCCCCACGCGGGTGAACGACGAGGGGCGCCGGACTCAGGCCGCCGGCCGGGGCAGTCGCGGGAGCAGGGCCGCCGTCGCCGTCCCGAGGCCGAGCCCCGCGGCCTCGCGCAGGTCGGCCGGGGTGTCGACGTCGCGGCGCAGCCCCGGCCAGTCCCCGGTCAGCGCCCGCGCCCCCGAGGCGGCGTGCGCGGCGGCCGAGCCGCGGCCGAAGCGCGGGTCCAGCGGCACGCCGACCGCGCTGAGCAGCGTCGTGCCGGTCGCGGCCGCGTCGGCGACGAACCCCCGCGGGACGGCGGCGGCCGCCGCGAGCGCGCCGGCCAGCTCCCCGGGCCGCAGCGCCGGCAGGTCGGAGGAGAGGGCGGCGACGGCGGCCGACCCGGTGGCCCGCGCGCCGTGCGCCAGCGCCGGGTTGAGCCCGCGGTCGGGCTCGTCGGGCACGGTCCGCGCCCCCAGCACCCGCACCGTGGCCGCGGCGCGCTCGTCGTCGGTGACCACCACGACGTCGGTCACCGCCGGGCAGGCCAGCGCCGCCGCGACGGTGTCGGCGAGCAGCGCCAGCACGAGCTCGGCGTGCAGGCCGGGCCCGCCGGCCCGGTCGCCGCCAGTCAGGGGCGCCAGGCGGGTCTTGGCCGCGCCGAGCCGCTTCGCCGGGACGACCAGGGACCACCGCACGGCCCCATGTGAGCACACCACGGACGACGCGGGACCCCCGGTGCGCACACCGGCCCCGGTCAGGGTCGATCATGGGCCGGTCGTTCCGACGAGGGAGTGGGGATGCCGGTGACCGAGGACCCGAGCCCGGGGACCCCCGCGGTCCCGGGGCAGCCGGCACCGCGGGTGCTGCACGAGCGGGGGCGGCTGCCCTGGTCGCTCCGGCTGGCCGTCGTCGTGGTCTACCCGGTGGCCTCGCTGCTGTTCCGGCTGCGCTACCGGCACGGCGAGCGGCTGCCGCGCACCGGGCCGGTGCTGCTGGTGGTCAACCACGTCTCGGTGCTCGACCCGCTGGCCTGCGCCCGGCTGGTGTACGACAACGGGCGGATCCCGCACTTCCTGGCCAAGGCGGCGGTGTTCAGGGGACTGGCCGGGACGATCCTGCGCGACGCCGGGCAGATCCCGGTGGCCCGCGGCTCCTCGGAGGCGCGGGGCGCGCTGGCCGCGGCGGCCGCCGACCTCGAGGCGGGCAACGTCGTCGTCATCTACCCGGAGGGGTCGGTGACCCGCGACGCGCAGTGGTGGCCGATGCAGGCCCGCACCGGCGTGGCGCGGCTGGCGCTGACCACCGACGCGGTGGTCCTGCCGGTGGCCCAGTGGGGCCCGCAGCGGGTGCACGACTACCACACCAAGAAGCTGCACCTGCGGCTGCGGACGCCCACGCACTACTCCGTCGGCGAGCCGGTCGACCTGGCGGCGCTGCGCGCGGAGGTCCGCGCCGGGCGCCCGCTGACGCCCGACCTGCTGCGCGAGACGACCGACCTCATCATGGGCCGGGTGCGCGACCTCCTGGCCGACCTCCGCGGCGAGCCCGCGCCGCTCGGCTTCGCCCCCCGCCCGCGCCGGGAGCTGCCCGGCGACGTCCCGGGGAGCGCCGCGTGAGCGGGGTCCGCGCCGCCGTCCTCGGGGCGGGGTCCTGGGGCACGACCTTCGCCAAGGTGCTCGCCGACGCCGGCTGCACGGTCACCCTGCACGCACGCCGCGCGGAGCTGGCCGCGGCGATCACCGAGACCGGCGAGAACCCCGACTACCTGCCCGGCGTCCGGCTGCCCGGCTCGCTGAAGGCCACCACGGACGCGGCCCGGGCGCTCGACGGCGCCGACGTCGTCGTGCTCGCCGTCCCCTCGCAGTCGCTGCGCGCCAACCTCGGGGAGTGGACGCCGCTGCTGCCGGCCGGCGCCACGCTGCTGTCGCTGATGAAGGGCATCGAGCTGGGCAGCACCAAGCGGATGAGCGAGGTCATCTGCGAGGTCACCGGCGCCGGCCCGGACCGGGTGGCGGCGCTGTCGGGCCCCAACCTCGCCCGGGAGATCGCCGAGGAGCAGCCGGCGGCCACCGTGATCGCCTGTCCCGACCCCGAGCGCGCGGCCACCGTGCAGGCCGCCTGCCACACGCCCTACTTCCGGCCCTACACCAACACCGACCTGGTCGGCTGCGAGCTCGGCGGGGCGGTGAAGAACGTCATCGCGCTGGCCTGCGGCATCGCCGAGGGGATGGGCTTCGGCGACAACACCCGCGCCTCGCTGATCACCCGCGGGCTGGCCGAGACCGCCCGGCTGGGCATCGCGCTGGGCGCGGAGCTGACCACCTTCGCCGGGCTGGCCGGGCTCGGTGACCTGGTGGCCACGTGCAGTTCGCCGCTCTCGCGCAACCGCACGTTCGGGGAGAAGCTGGGCCGAGGCCAGTCGCTGGAGGAGGTGCAGGCCACCACCCGCCAGACCGCCGAGGGCGTGAAGAGCTGCCGGCCGGTGCTCGACCTGGCCCGCGCGCACGGGGTCGACGTCCCGCTCACCGAGGCGGTCGTCAAGGTGTGCCACGAGGGCGTCCCCGCCGGGGCGGTGCTGAAGGAGATCATGAGCCGGGAGGCCAAGCCCGAGTGAGCCTCGCCGAGTGGGGGGACGGCACCCGGTCGGTCCGCGCCGGCGAGGCGCCCCCGGTGCCCGGGACGCCGCTGCGTCCCTCGCCGGTGTTCGCGGCGCCCTTCCACCTCGGCGACCTCCCGCCCCGTGCCGGCGGGGTCGACGCCTACGCCCGCACGGAGCACCCCACCTCCCGCGCGTTCGAGGCCGCCGTCGGGGAGCTCGACGGCGGCCGCTGCCTGTCCTTCGCCACCGGGATGGCGGCGATCACCGCGGCGGTGCTGGCGCTGGTCTCGGCCGGGGACCGGCTGGTGCTGCCCTCCGACGGCTACTACACGACCCGGCTGCTCGCCCGCGACGAGCTCGAGCGGCTCGGCATCCGGGTCGAGTACGTGTCCACCCTCGAGATCGCCGACGTCGCCGCCCGCGGCGACCTCGACGGCGCCCGCATGGTGTTCCTCGAGACGCCGAGCAACCCGCAGCTCGACGTGTGCGACGTCGCCGCCGTCGCCCGGGCCACCCGCGCCGCCGGGGCGCTGCTCGCCGTCGACAACACCACCGCCACCCCGCTCGGGCAGCGGCCGCTCGCGCTGGGCGCCGACCTGACCGTCGGCGCCGACACCAAGGCGCTCACCGGGCACAGCGACCTGCTGCTGGGGCACGTCAGCACCTCCTCCGACGAGGTCCACGATCGGCTCCGGGGCTGGCGCGACCACACCGGGGCCACGGCGGGCGCGTTCGACGCCTGGCTGGGGCACCGGTCGATGAGCACGCTGGACCTGCGGCTGGCCCGCCAGGGCGCCACCGCCGCCGCGGTCGCCGAGGTCCTGGCCGCGCACCCGGCGGTCACCGGCGTCCGGTGGCCGTGGCGCCCGGAGGACCCCTCGTACGCGCTCGCGACGCGGCAGATGCTGCGTCCGGTCGGCGTCGTCTCCGCCGAGCTCGCCGACGAGGCGGCCGTGTCCCGCTTCCTCGGCGCGAGCCGGCTGTGGACGGCGGCGACCAGCTTCGGCGGGGTGCACAGCACGGTCGACCGCCGGGCGCAGTGGGGCGGTGACGCGGTGCCCGGGGGGTTCGTGCGCTTCTCCTGCGGCATCGAGGACACCGCCGACGTCGTCGCCGACCTCACCGCCGCGCTCGACGCCGTCTCGGCCGCCGTCTGACCCGGATGAGCCGCACCACCCTCGACCGCGTCCTGGCCGGCGGCCCGGTGCTCCACCACGGGCGCGAGGGCGCCTACCGGGCCCTGGCGTGGGCCGCGGGGGAGCCGCACCGCGTCCGCCGGGACCTGGTCGGCCCGACCTGGCAGCCGCCGCGGCGGGGCGTGCGGGCGCTGGCGTGCCTGGCGCACGTCACCGACCTGCAGCTGGCCGACGTCTGCTCCCCGGCGCGGTTCGAGTTCTTCCACCGCTTCGAGGCCGATCCGCGCATGCGCGCGCTGGTGCCGATGCACCGGCCGCAGGAGGCGCTGACCGCGCACGCCGTCGACGCGCTGGTGCGCACCCTCAACGGCCTGGCCGGCGCCCCGCGCACCGGGGAGCCGCTGCAGCTGGTGGTCACCACCGGCGACGCCATCGACAACGCCCAGTGGAACGAGCTGGAGCTGTTCCTGGCCGTGTTGCGTGGGGGAGCGGTCCACCCGGGGGCGGGGCTGACCGCCTACGACGGCGTGCAGGCCTCCGGCTGGCCGCACGACCTGTTCTGGCGGCCCGACGACGACGGCGGGCTGTACCGCGAGCGGTTCGGCTTCCCGGCTCGGCCGGGTCTGCTGGACGCGGCGTTCGCGGCGTTCGCCGCCGAGGGGCTGCGGGCGCCGTGGCTGGGCTGCCACGGCAACCACGAGGCACTCATCCAGGGCGTCGGTGTGCCCACGCCCGCCCTGGCCGCGGTGCTCGAGGCCGGGCGCAAGCCGGTCGACGTCGACCCGGCGGTGCCGCTGGAGGACGCGCTGGCGCTGTTCACGCACTCCTCGGAGGTCTTCACCACCGCCGTCTCCCGGCCGGTCACCCCGGTGGCCGACCGCCGGTTCATCGACCGCCGCGCCTTCGTCGCCGCCCATCTCGCCGACGGCGGGCAGCCGGCCGGGCACGGGTTCACCGAGGAGAACCTGCGCGCCGGCACCGCCTACTACGCCTGGGACGGCGTGCCCGGCGTGCGGGTCGTCTGCCTGGACACCACCCGGGTCACCGGCGGTGCGGCCGGCTCGGTCGACGCCGTCCAGGCGCGGTGGCTGGAGGAGCGGCTGCGGGAGGTGTCGTCGTCGGCGCCCGGCCCGGACGGCACGCGGGTGGCCACCGGCAACGCCGACCGGCTCGTGGTGCTCCTGTCCCACCACGGCTCGAGCACCCTGACCCGCTCCGACGCCCTCGGCGGCCGCCCCGTGGCCGGTGACGACGCGCTCGGCGCCCCCGAGCTGCTCCGGCTGCTGCACCGCTGGCCGAACGTCGTGCTGTGGCTCAACGGGCACACCCACGTCAGCGCCGTGCGGGCGTGGGCGCACCCCGCCCAGCCCGGCCGCGGGCTGTGGGAGGTGGCCACCTGCGCCGTCGTCGACTGGCCCGGTCAGGCCCGGCTGGTCGAGGTCCTCGACAACGGCGACGGCACGCTGTCGCTGGTCTGCACGATGGTCGACCACGGCAGCCCGGCCCGGCCGCCGGAGGCCGGCGACCCGGCCTCGCGGGAGCCGGCCGCGCTGGCCTCGCTGCACCGCGAGCTGGCGGCCAACGTGCCCGGGACGGGGCTGGGCTCGGCGCTGGCCGGCACGCCCGCCGACCGCAACGTCGAGCTGGTCGTGCGCGCGCCCTTCTGAGCCCGGGCCGCCGGGGTGGTGTGCGCTTCCGGTGCGTCCTGCGCCCGCGATGTGCCGCGGGCGCACATCACCGCGGCACCGCCCGCTCCCGGCGGGGTCAGGCCGCGGCGCGGGCCGCCTTGCGCCGGCGGTGGGCGGCGCGGGCGGTCAGCCAGCCGCTGAAGGCCAGGTAGTAGACGACGTAGGCGAACGAGAGCACCACCACGACCGGGTGCGGGTCGGGGTACTGCAGCAGCAGGACGCCGTAGGTCACCAGCCACACCACGGTCAGGCCCATGCTCACCGGCCACAGCGCCTCGGTGCGCGAGGGGTAGAGGTAGCGCACCGGGACGAACACCAGGACCGAGAAGACGACGAGCGCGGTGGCGACCACGGGCTGCGGCACGTCGAGGACGACGACGTAGAAGGCGACGACGTTCCAGTAGCTCGGGAAGCCCAGGAAGGTGTGGTCGTCGGTCTTCGCGTCGACCCGGCAGAACTGGTAGCTGGAGGCCAGCAGCGGCAGCGCGGCGAGCAGCCAGCCCAGCGGGCCGTGCGGGAGGGCGCCGGTGGTCCACAGCAGCACCACGGGGGCGAAGACGTAGGTCAGGTAGTCGACGATGTTGTCGAGCAGGGCGCCGTCGAACCAGGGGATCGTCTCCTTGACC
Source organism: Geodermatophilus sp. SYSU D00710 (assembly GCF_054050195.1). NCBI lineage: Bacteria > Bacillati > Actinomycetota > Actinomycetes > Geodermatophilales > Geodermatophilaceae > Geodermatophilus > Geodermatophilus sp. SYSU D00710. The sequence goes on along the minus strand of NZ_JBJGYX010000021.1, from coordinate 11,247 downwards.
CGCGCGCGCCGGGCGAGCATCCCGTCGGTGCCGTCGACGACCAGCGCGGCCAGCCCGATCCACAGCGCGGTGACCGCCTCGCCCTCGACCGCGGCGAGCACGACCAGCAGCGCCAGCACCGAGCCCAGGGCCGTGTAGGCGTGCACCGCGGCACCGGCCAGCCGCAGGGACAGCGGATGGCGAGGTGTACCGGGATCCCCCTCGTGCGCCGTCGCCGCCGGAGGCCGGGGGTCCACCGGAGGGGCCGCGTTCTCCCGCATCGCGAGGAGGTTCCCACACCCGGCGGGCCGGAACCCCCGCGGCAGCCGCGGGAGGGGCGGGGGCGTCGACTAGGGTCGGCCGCGATGAGCGGGACAGGCAGGGTGCGCGTCGCGGTCGTGTTCGGAGGGCGCAGCGCCGAGCACGCCATCTCCTGCATCTCGGCGGGGAGCGTGATCGCCGCCCTGGACCCGGAGCGCTACGAGGTCGTGCCGGTCGGCATCGCCCGCGACGGCCGGTGGGTGCTCCCCGAGGCCGGCCAGCGCCTGGCGATCACCGACGGGCAGCTCCCCGAGGTCACCGGCGGGACGGCGGTGTCGCTGGTCGGCGACCCGGCCGCACGAGGACTGGCCGTGCTCGAGCCCACGGTCGCGATCGGGCCGGCGCTCACCGAGGTCGACGTCGTCTTCCCCGTCCTGCACGGCGCCTACGGCGAGGACGGCACCGTGCAGGGGCTGCTCGAGACGAGCGGGCTGCCCTACGTCGGGTCGGGCGTGTTCGCCAGCGCCGCCTCGATGGACAAGGAGTTCACCAAGAAGCTCCTCGCCTCCGCCGGGCTGCCCCAGGGCGACCACGTGGTCCTGCGCGACGCCGGCGGCGCGGTCCGCCCCGACCCCGACGTGCTCACCGCGGCCGACCGCGAGCGCCTCGGGCTGCCGGTGTTCGTCAAGCCCTCGCGCGCCGGGTCGAGCATCGGCATCACCAAGGTCACCGACTGGGCGCAGTTCCCGGAGGCGGTGGCCACCGCGGCCGCCGTCGACCCGAAGGTCGTCGTCGAGGCCGCCGTCCCCGGCCGGGAGATCGAGTGCGGGGTGCTCGCCGGCCCCGACGGCGGGCCGCCCGAGGCCAGCCTCCCCGCCGAGATCCGGCTGCGGCCCGGCACCGACTGGTACGACTTCAGCGCCAAGTACCTCGAGGACGCCGTCGAGTTCGACGTCCCGGCCGACCTGACCCCCGAGCAGACCCGGGCGGTGCAGGAGGCCTCCTGCCGGGCCTACCGCGCCCTGGACTGCGAGGGCCTGGCGCGGGTCGACTTCTTCCTCGCCGCCGGCCCCGACGGCGCCGACCGCCTGGTGGTCAACGAGGTCAACACCATGCCCGGCTTCACGCCGATCTCGATGTACCCGCGGATGTGGGCGGCCAGCGGGGTGTCCTACCCCGAGCTGGTCGACCGGCTGGTCGCCTCCGCGCTGGCGCGGGCGGGCCGGCCGGCCCCCCGGTGACCTCCGGCGCGCCGGCGGCCGCGCTGCTGGCCGGGGCGCTCGCGCTGGCCGGCTGCACCCCCACCGAGGCCGGTACCGCCACCGCGAGCCCGGCCTCGCCGACGCCGGGGTCGGCCGAGGAGCTCGGCGACCTGGTGCTCACCGAGGTCCCCTCCGGCCTGCCGCGGATCCCCGACGGGGACCTGCAGCCCCCCGCCGGTGCGAAGACCGTCGACGACGTCGCCTCCTACGCCGAGGACCCGCAGCGGGAGCGGACGGTGCTGCGCGACTACGGCTACCGCTACGGCTGGGAGCGGTTCTGGGGCTCCACCACCGGCCCGTTGACCAGCGTCTTCCTCGACCAGTTCGACGACCACGGCGGCGCGAGCACCTACGCCCGCGACCTCGCCGGCAACGACGCCGAGGTCTACGACGGCGTGCTCAGCCACGATCCCGACGACCTGCCCGTCGGCTGCAGCACGCTCACCGTGCCCGAGGCCGACCCCGAGACCGGCCTGGCCGGGCCCACCGCCTTCGCCTGGTGCGGGCACGGCGCGTTCAGCGTCGCGGTGACCGTCGTGGCCGACAGCGAGCAGGCGGCCACCGAGCAGGCGCGCGACGTGGTGCTCGCCCAGCTGGCCGAGCTGCCCCCGGCCTGAGCCGGCTCAGCGGGGCGCGAGCGTGGCGCCGAGGACGTCGCTGAGCGCCGTCACCGGGGCGCTGTCGACGTCGGGCGGCAGGCTCACCTGCACGTACACGACCCGGTCGACCGCGGTCCACACGGTGGCGTCCGGGTCGGACTGGTCGACGAACCAGGTGATGCCGTTGATGGTGAACAGGCCCTCGCCGGGGACCAGGCCCTCCGGCTGCGGCACGCCGCACACCAGCACGACGGCGGGGTCGCCCCAGGCGGCGGCGTAGGGCGTGTCGGAGTCGACCAGGCGCGCGGGCTCGCCGAGCAGGTCCAGCGGCAGCGCGCCCATCAGCGCCGGGCAGTTCGCGTCGGCCTCGGGGGTCGGCGGCGGGACGTCGACCGGCAGCACCGGCAGGTCCTCGCGCTGCTCGCCGGAGCCGCTCACGTCGGCCACGGGGGAGCCGTCGTCCCCGCCGCCCGCGTCGTCGCCGTCCCCGAGGACCCGCACCAGCACGAGCACGACGAGCACCGGGACGACGACGGCCACGCTGAGCAGGGCCAGCCGGCGCAGCGGGTCGGGGCGGACGGGGGCGGGCGCGGGCTCCCCGTCGCGGGGCGCGTCCTCGGCGGGGAAGTGCTCGCTCAGCGGCTCAGATGTGGACGACGGGGCAGGTCAGCGTGCGGGTGATCCCGTCGACCGACTGCACCCTGGCCACGACCAGCCGGCCGAGCTCGTCGACGGTCTCGGCCTCGGCGCGGACGATCACGTCGTAGGGGCCGGTGACGTCCTCGGCCTTCGTCACCCCGGCGATCTCGGCGATCGTCGTGGCCACCTGGGCGGCCTTGCCGACTTCGGTCTGGATCAGGATGTAGGCGTGGACCACGGAACGACCTTCCTCGGGCAGCACGTCCGGCGGCTCCCCGGCCCCGGCTGGTGGACTCGCCCGCAACCTACCGCAGCAGGGGGAGGGCACCGGTGACACGGCCCCGACCGCTGACCGGTCGCGGCGACCTCGCCGACACCGTGCGGGTGGTCGGCGAGTTCGGCGTGATCGCCCGGGTCGTGGCCCGCGCCGGGTCGGCCGCGGTGGCCGACGTCGGCCCGGGTGACGACGCGGCGGTGCTGCGGGTGCCCGACGGGCGGGTGGTCGCCACCACCGACGTGCTGGTCGAGGGGCGGCACTTCCGCCGCGACTGGTCCTCCGCGGAGGACGTGGGCCACAAGGCCGCGGCCGCGAACCTCGCCGACGTCGCCGCGATGGGCGGCACCGCCACCGCGCTGCTGGTCGGCCTCGCCTGCCCGGCCGACACCCCGACGTCGTGGCTGGAGGGGGTGGCCGCCGGCATGGCCGCCGAGTGCGCGCCGCTGGGCGCCGCCGTGGTCGGCGGGGACACCGTGGCCTCGGCCCCCGGCAGCGGTGCGGTCGTGCTGTCGGTCACCGCGCTGGGTGACCTCGGCGGGCGCGCGCCGGTGCTGCGCTCGGGCGCCCGTCCCGGCGACCTCCTGGCGGTGGCCGGGCGGCTCGGCTGGTCGGCCTGCGGGCTGGCCGTGCTGCGCCGCGGCTTCAGCAGCCCGCTGGCCGCGGTCACCGCGCACCGGCGGCCCAGCCCGCCCTACGCCGCCGGCCCGGCGGCGGCCGACGCCGGTGCCACCGCCATGTGCGACGTCAGCGACGGGCTGCTCGCCGACGCCGGGCACCTCGCGGCCGACAGCGGTGTGGTCGTCGACGTCGACCGGGCGGCGCTGGTGCGCACGATGCTCGAGCCGCCGGGCCCGCTGCAGCAGGTGGCGGCCGCGCTCGGCGCCGACCCGCTGGCCTGGGTCCTCACCGGCGGCGAGGACCACGCGCTGCTGGCCACCTTCCCGCCGGGCACCGTGCTGCCGGGGGGCTGGGCGGTGGTCGGGGAGGTCCGGGAGGGCGCCCCCGGGGTGACGGTGAGCGGCGAGCCGGCGGCCGACGTCGCGCTGGCCGTGGGAGCGGGGAGGACCGGGCATGTCCACTTCGGCTGAGCACCGGCTGCGCGACGGGTCGGTGGCCCGGCTGCGCGCGGTGCCCTACGACGACCCGGTTGCGCGCGACCTCGTGGCCCGGGTGCAGCAGGAGTACGTCGACCGGTACGGCGGGCCCGACGGCGCCGTCGTCGACCCCGCCGAGTTCGTGCCGCCGGCCGGGCTGTTCCTCGTGGCCGAGGTGGGCGGCCGGCCCGCCGGGTGCGGCGCATGGCGCCGGCACACCGAGGAGGACCCCCCTGGCGTCGTCGAGGTCAAGCGGGTCTACGTCGACCCCGCGTTCCGCCGGCTGGGCCTGGCGCAGGTGCTGGTGCGGGCGCTGGAGGACTCCGCCCGCGACGCGGGGTACCGGTCGGTGGTGCTCAACTCCGGGGACCGCCAGCCCGAGGCGCTCGCGTTGTACGCGGCGATGGGCTACCGGCCCGTCCCGGGGTACGGCATCTACGCCGGTGAGCCGGGCGCGGTGTTCCTGGGCAGGGACCTGGGACGGGCCCCGGCGGGAGAGGAGCGGCCGTGGGCGTCGTGACGATCTCCGCCTCGTACGGGGCGGGTGGCCCGGAGGTGGGCGCCGCCGTCGCCGAGCGGCTCGGGCTGGCCTTCCACGACCGGGCGATCCCGGCGCAGGTCGCCGGCCGGCTGGGGGTGTCCCGGGACGACGCCGAGGCCAACGACGAGCGCGTCGTCCGCGGGCTGTGGCGCCTGGTCGCCTCGCTCGGGGCGATGCCCGACCCGGTGGGCGGCGTCATGCCGACGACGGGGGAGCCCGACGAGCGGGCCTACCGCGAGCAGACCGAGCGGGTGCTGCGCGAGATCGCCGACGGCGCCGGCGGCGTGGTCCTCGGCCGCGCCGGCGCGATGGTGCTGCGGGACCGGCCCGACGTGCTGCACGTGCGGCTCGACGGCCCGCCGGAGGCGCGGCTGCGGGCGGCGGTCGAGCGCTACGGCCGGCCCGAGGACGAACTGCGGCAGGAGATGGAGGCCAACGACCGCACCCGCGAGGCCTACGTGCGCCACTACTACCGGTGCGACCCGGCGGCGGCGCGGCACTACCACCTCGTCGTCGACGGGACGGCGCTGCCGCTGCCGGCGGTCGTGGACCTGGTGGTCACCGCCGCCCGCGCGAAGGGCACCACCCGGGCCTGACCCGGGCGCGCACGCGAAGGACCCCGGAGGTCGGCGACCTCCGGGGTCCTGGCGAGATGCTGGAGCGGGCGCTCCGACTAGGCGCGGACGACCTTGCCCGCGCGGATGCACGAGGTGCAGGCGTTGATCCGCTTGCGGGTGCCGGGGGCGACGAGCGCCCGCACCGACTGGATGTTCGGGTTCCAACGGCGCGGCGTGCGGCGGTGCGAGTGCGACACCGACATACCGAAACCGGGCCCCTTGCCACAGACATCGCACACGGCAGCCACGGTGGATCACTCCCAGAGAATCGCTCGAAAGACGGCGGTGCGCCGACGGCGACCGCGAGACCGTCGTCCATCCTAACCGCTCGGGCGCGCGGACGCCGCCGAGCCCTCCGGTCGCCGTCGCCGGGGCCGCACCGTCGGCGTCCCTGGGTACCCTCCGGCCGTGCTGCAGGCGCTCGACGACGCCGCGGTCGGACAGTGGTGCCGCACCGCGGTCGCGGCGCTGTCCGCGGCCCGCGACCGGCTCGACGAGCTCAACGTCTTCCCCGTGCCCGACGGCGACACCGGCACCAACATGCTGCTCACCGCGCAGGCGGCCCTCGCCGCGCTGGACGACCACGGCGAGGGCGCCGAGCCGGCCTGGGCCGCGCTGTCCCGCGGCGCGGTCCTGGGCGCCCGCGGCAACAGCGGCACCATCCTCGCCCAGCTGCTGCGCGGCCTGTCCGACCAGCTCGCCGACGCCGGACCCGCCGACGGGCCCTCCCTCGCCGCCGCGCTGCAGAAGGCCGCCGAGGGCGCCTACTCGGCGGTCGCCGACCCCGAGGAGGGCACCTTCCTCACCGTCGCCCGCGCCGGCGCCGAGGCCGCGGTCACCGCCGTCGCGGAGCAGCGCACCGGCCTGGCCGACGTCGTCACCGCGGCCGCCGACGGCGCGCGGACGGCGCTGGAGGCCACCCCCGCCCAGCTCGACGTGCTGCGTGACGCCGGCGTGGTCGACGCGGGCGGCGCGGGCCTGTGCGTGGTGCTCGACGCGCTGGTCACCACCGTCACCGGCGTCGAGCCGGCCCGCCCTCCGCTGGTGCCGCGCCGGTCCCGCCCCGCCGACCCGGCCGCGGTCCCGGCGCAGCCCCCGGCCGGCCCCGGCAGCGAGGTGCAGTACCTGCTCGCCGACGCCGACGACGCCGCGGTCGCCGTGCTGCAGAGCCGCCTGGCTGCCCTCGGCGACAGCCTGGTCGTGGTCGGCGTCGACACCCCGTCCGGCCGGCAGTGGAACGTGCACGTGCACACCAGCGACATCGGCGCCGCCATCGAGGCCGGCATCGAGGCCGGCCGGCCGCACGGCATCAGCGTCACCCCGCTCGCCCCCGTGCTCCCGCCCCCGCCGGTGCCCGGCCGCCGGGCGGTCGTCGCCGTCGTCCCCGGCGAGGGGCCGGCCCGGCTGTTCGCCGCCGTGGGCGTGCGCGCGGTCCCCTGCGGGCCCGCCGGCGTCACTGCCGACGAGGTGCTCGCCGAGGTGGTCGCGTGCTCGGCCGCCGAGGTGGTCGTGCTGCCCAACGACCCCGCGCTGACCCGCGCCGCCTCCCGCGCCGCCGAGCGGGCCCGCGAGCTCGGCCGGGAGGTCGCCGTCGTGCCCACCCGGTCGCCGGTGCAGGGGCTGGCCGCCGTCGCCGTCGCCGACCCCGCCCGCCGGTTCGGCGACGACGTCATCGGCATGGCCGAGGCCGCGGCCGCCACCCGCTGGGCCGAGGTCACCGTCGCCGAGCAGGAGGCACTGACCAGCGCCGGCCCCTGCCGTCCCGGCGACGTGCTGGGCGCGGCGGAGGGCGACGTCGTGGTCGTGGGCCGGGAGCTCGCCGCCGTCGCCTGCGACCTGCTCGACCGGCTGCTCTCGGCCGGCGGGGAGATGGCCACGCTGCTGGTCGGCCCTAACCCCGCGCTCGGCGACGCCGCCTGCGCGCACCTGGCCGCCGCGCACCCCACCGTCGAGGTCGTGCGCTACGAGGGCGGGGCCGCGATCCCGCTGCAGATCGGGGTGGAGTGAGTGGCCGTCACCCTCGACACCGAGCTGTCCCGGGTCCTCGGCGCCAAGACGGCCAAGGCGATGGCCGAGTCGCTGGACCTGCGCACCGTCCGCGACCTGCTGCGCCACTACCCGCGCCGCTACGCCCGCCGCGGCGAGATGACCCGCCTCGACGACCTGCAGGTCGGCGACAGGGTGACCGTGCTCGCCCAGGTCCGGCGGGTGACCAGCCGGAAGATGCGCAACCGGCCCGGCACGCTCACCGAGGTCACCGTCGGCGACGGCGCCGGTGAGATGCAGCTGGTCTTCTTCAACCGGAAGTTCGGGAAGCTCGAGCAAGGCGCCTGGGGACTGTTCGCCGGCACGGTGGGGGAGTACCGCCGGTCCAAGCAGTTCGCCCACCCGGACTTCCACCTCATCAGCGGCGACGACGACGAGGACTGGGCGCGCGCGCTCATCCCGATCTACCCGGCGAGCAAGGACGTCTCCAGCTGGGTGCTCCAGAAGTCGGTGAAGCTGCTGCTCGACGCGGCCGGCGGGTTCGGCTTCGTCGAGGACCCGCTGCCCGAGGACCTGCGCGCCCGGCACGGGCTGCTGAGCCTCCCGGCCGCGCTGCTCGACATCCACCGGCCCACCACGGCCGACGACGTCGAGCGCGCCCAGGACCGGCTCAAGTGGGACGAGGCGATCACCCTCCAGCTCGTCCTGGGCGCCCGCCGCCGCGCGGCCGCCCTGGAGCCGGGCACCGCGCGCCCGCGCCGTCCCGGCGGGCTGCTCGACGCCGTCGACGCCGCGCTGCCGTTCGCGCTCACCGAGGGCCAGCGCGACGTGGGCGAGGAGCTGGCCGCGGAGCTCGCCCGCGACACCCCGATGCACCGCCTGCTGCAGGGCGAGGTCGGGTCGGGCAAGACCGTGGTCGCGCTGCGGGCGATGGCGCAGGTCGTCGACGCCGGCGGTCAGGCCGCGCTGCTGGCCCCCACCGAGGTGCTCGCCGCGCAGCACGCCCGCAGCATCGGCGCCATGCTCGGCCCGCTCGCCCGCGCCGGGGAGCTCGACGGCGACCCCGCCGGGACGCGGGTCGTGCTGCTCACCGGCTCGCTCAAGGCCGCGGCCCGCCGCGAGGCCCGCGCCGCGGTGGCCGACGGCAGCGCCGGCATCGTCGTCGGCACGCACGCGCTGCTGCAGCAGGGCGTCGACTTCGCCGACCTCGGCCTGGTCGTCGTCGACGAGCAGCACCGGTTCGGCGTCGAGCAGCGTGACGCGCTGCGCGCCAAGGGCAACCGCCCGCCGCACGTGCTGGTCATGACGGCCACCCCGATCCCGCGCACCGTCGCCATGACCGTCTACGGCGACCTGGAGACCTCGACCCTGCGCCAGCTGCCCGGCGGCCGCGGCGGCGTCGCCAGCTCGGTGGTGCCGGTCAGCGACAAGCCCGCCTGGCTCGACCGCGCGTGGGAGCGGCTGCGCGAGGAGGTGGCCGCCGGGCGCCAGGCCTACGTCGTCTGCCCGCGGATCGGCGACGAGGACGCCGGCAGCGAGGACGAGCCCGACGAGGCCGACGCCCCGCAGGAGGGCGGCGGCGACGGCGACCGGCGCCCGCCGCTGGCCGTCCTCGACGTCGCCGAGGCGCTGGGCGAGGGACCGCTCGCCGGGCTGCGGCTGGCGGTGCTGCACGGCCGCATGACGCCCGAGGCCAAGGAGGCGACCATGCGGGCCTTCGCCGCCCGCGAGGTCGACGTCCTGGTCGCCACCACCGTCGTGGAGGTCGGCGTCGACGTGCCCAACGCCACGGTGATGGTCGTCATGGACGCCGACCGGTTCGGGGTCAGCCAGCTGCACCAGCTGCGCGGCCGGGTGGCCCGCGGCGAGCACCGCGGGCTGTGCCTGCTGGTCACCGAGGTCCGCGGGTCGACGGCGACCGGGCAGCGGCTGGCCGCGGTCGCCGGCACCTCCGACGGCTTCGAGCTCGCCCGCGTGGACCTCGAGACCCGCCGGGAGGGCGACGTCCTCGGTGCCGCCCAGTCCGGCCGGCGCTCGACGGTCAAGCTGCTGTCCCTGCTCGAGGACGAGGAGCTCATCGCCGCCGCCCGCGCCGAGGCCACCGCGCTGCTCGCCACCGACCGCGGGCTCGCCGACCACCCCGGGCTGGCCGCCGAGGTCGCCGCGCTGGCCACCGACGAGCGGGCCGGCTACCTCGAGAAGGCGTGACCCGGATCATCGCCGGCGCGGCCCGCGGGCGGCGGCTGAAGGTGCCGCCCAGCGGCGTGCGGCCCACCGGCGACCGCGCCCGCGAGGGGCTGTTCAACAGCCTCGGCACGCTGCTCGACCTCGACGGCGCCACCGTGCTCGACCTCTACGCCGGCTCCGGGGCCCTCGGCCTGGAGGCGCTCTCCCGCGGCGCGGCCCGGGTCGTCCTCGTCGAGAACGGCCCGCGGGTGCTGCCGGTGCTGCGCGCCAACGTCGCCGCCGTCGGGCTGCCCGGTGCGCGGGTGGTCACGGGCTCGGTGCCCGCCGTCGTCGCGGGCCGGCCGCCGGAGCGCTTCGACCTGGTGCTCGCCGACCCGCCCTACGCCGTCCCCGCCGCACAGGTGCGCGGCGTGCTGGAGGCGCTGGTCGCGGGGGAGTGGCTGGCCCCGGGGGCGGTCGTCGTCGCGGAGCGGCCGGCCCGCGAGGAGCCGTGGGAGTGGCCGACACCCCTCGCCGGGATCCGCGACCGCCGCTACGGGGAGGCGCTGCTCCGGTACGGTCGGCTGCCGTGAGGCGAGCGGTCTGTCCCGGGTCGTTCGACCCGGTCACCAACGGCCACGTCGACGTCATCACGAGGGCCGCCGCGCTGTACGACGAGCTCGTGGTCGCCGTCCTGGTCAACCCCGGCAAGGCCGGGCTGTTCAGCGTCGACGAGCGGATGGACCTGCTGCGCGACGCGGTCGCCGAGCTGCCCAACGTCGTCGTCGACAGCTTCAGCGGCCTGCTCGTCGACTACTGCCGCAGCCACGGCATCCCGGTGGTGGTCAAGGGCCTGCGCGCGGTCGGCGACTTCGAGTACGAGCTGCAGATGGCGCAGATGAACCGCGAGCTCGCCGGCGTCGAGACGCTGTTCGTGCCCACCGCCCCGCAGGTCGGCCACCTGTCCTCCAGCCTGGTCAAGCAGATCGCCACCTTCGGCGGCGACGTCTCCCGGCTGGTGCCCAAGGCGGTCCTCGACCGGCTGCTGGCCAAGCGGGACGCCGCGCCGTGACCGAGGTCGTGTACCGGCTCTACGAGACCGTCGACGAGCTCAGCCGGGTCATCGAGAGCGCCCGCAGCGTGCCCATGTCGGGCTCGTGCATGGTGCCGCGCGACCAGCTGCTCGACCTGCTCGACGACCTCCGGGAGAACCTCCCCGACGAGGTGCACGCCGCCGGCGCGATCGTGGAGCAGCGCACCGAGATCCTCGAGCAGGCCCAGGCCGAGGCCGAGCAGCTCACCGGGCGCACCCGCGAGGAGGCCGACCGGCTGGTCGCCGCCGCCCGCCGGCAGCGCGAGGAGGTCCTCGGCACCGCCCGCCGGCAGCGCGACGAGCTGCTCGCCCGCGCCCGGGCCGAGGCCGAGGACCTGCTCGCCCAGGCCGAGGCCGAGGCCGACCGGCTGGTCGCCGAGGCGCGCGCCCACCACGAGGCGCTGCTCGCCGACGGCGCGGCGCAGCAGGCGGAGATGATCGCCGCCGCCGAGGCCGAGCACGAGCGGCTGGTCACCGAGACCGAGGTGTACCGCGGGGCGGTCGCCCGCGCCGACGAGCTGGGCGCGCAGACCGTCGCCGAGGTCAACCGGATGCGCGCCGAGGTCGACGAGTACGTCGACACCCGGCTGGCCGACTTCGGCAGCACGCTCGAGCGGATGCTGCGCTCCGTGGAGAAGGCCCGGGAGACCCTCCGGGAGTCCTGAGGCCGGTCGCGCGACGATCAGGTGACCTGATCCCCGGGCGTCCTCCCTCACGTCCCACCGTGAGGGAG
>NZ_JBJGYX010000020.1:0-74482 GCF_054050195.1 Geodermatophilus sp. SYSU D00710 | reverse complement strand
CGCCCGTCCCCTCGAGGGGACGGGCGCCGTTCTGGTGACGGACTGGAACGGCCCCTCTGCAGGGTCCCGGGGCTCGCGGAGCGTGTCCCGGGGGCAGAGGGGTCCTTCCGTCAGTGGAACGAGTCGCCGCAGGCGCAGGAGCCCTGCGCGTTGGGGTTGTCGATCGTGAAGCCCTGCTTCTCGATGGTGTCGACGAAGTCGATCACCGCGCCGCCCAGGTACGGGCCGCTCATCCGGTCGACGATGACCTCGACGCCACCGAACTCGTAGGTCTGGTCGCCGTCGAGGAACCGCTCGTCGAAGAAGAGCTGGTAGCGCAGGCCGGAGCAGCCACCGGGCTGGACGGCGATGCGCAGGCGCAGGTCGTCGCGGCCCTCCTGGTCCAGCAGCGCCTTGACCTTGGCGGCCGCCGGGTCGCTGAGCAGCACGCCGGTGCTGCCGGTGGTCTCGGTGTCCTGCACCGTCATGTCGTTGTCCTCCCACATCCGAGGGGTCCGTTGCGGCACTCCCTGCCGCGGGTCAACACCGCCGTGGCGGGCCCTCTTCCCACTGTACGGCGCGCGGTCGCGACGGTCAGTCCCTCGCGCGGACGCACGTAGACTGCACGACCGTGAAGCTCCGCCTGCCCGGGCGCCGGGATCGTGCCTCCACCGCCCCGGAGACCGCCGCCGACGTGACCGAGACGCAGCTGGTCAAGTCCGGCGGCAAGGGCCGGCCCACGCCCAAGCGCACCGAGGCCCAGGGACGCCGTCCCGGCCCGCCGCCGCCGCCTCCCACCACCCGCAAGGAGGCCTACCGGCGGATGCGCGAGCAGCAGGCGCAGCGCCGGGTGCAGACCCGGGCCGGGATGGCCCGCGGCGACGACGCCTACCTGCCGGCGCGCGACCGCGGTCCGGTCCGCAAGCTGGTCCGGGACCTCGTCGACGCCCGCCGCAACGCCGGCAGCTACTTCCTGCCGGTCGCCGCGCTCGTCCTGGTGGGCTACTTCATCCCGAACCCGGCGGTGCAGAACTACACCGTCCTGCTCTGGTTCCTGTTCTTCCTGGTGATCATCGTCGACTCGGTGTTCCTGGGACGGCGGATCTCGCGGACCGTGCGCGAGCGCTTCCCCGACCAGCCGCACAAGATGCGGAGCCTGCGCTGGTACGGGATCAGCCGGGCCACGATGATCCGCCGGTGGCGCTTCCCCAAGCCCGAGGTCGCCCTCGGCGCCGAGGTCTGAGGCTCAGGGCACCGCGGCGCCCACCACGCGCCGCACCGCCTCGGCGACGGCGTCGGGCCGGTCCCAGGGCACGAACGTCAGCGCGTCGTCCAGCCAGGTGACCTCGGTCGCCAGCAGCCGGGCCAAGCGCTCGGCGTCGCGCACCGGGAAGACCCGGTCCCGGCGACCCCAGACGACGGCGGCGGGCACCCCGAGCCGGCCCAGCGCGGGGACGGCGTCGAGCAGGGGCCGGGGCCGGATCGAGGCGACGAGGGCCGTCAGGTCGGCCCGCACGGCGGCGTCGGTGCGCGCCGGCCGCAGCAGGTCGGCGACCAGCGGCCGGCCGAGGCCGCGGACGGTGAACAGGTTCAGCGGCCCGGGGTCGGCCAGGAGCCGGGGGACGGCGAGGACGCGCACGAACGCCGCCGGGACGCCCGGCACGCGGACCGCGCGCGGCAGCGGGCGCAGCAGCGGCGGCGGGAAGTGCTCGAACGCGTCACAGCCGGCCAGCACCAGTCCCGCCACGCGCCCGGGTGCGGCCGCGGCGGCCAGCTGGGCGAGCGCTCCCCCGCTGTCGTTGCCGACCAGCACCGCGGAGCCGGCGCCCACCCCGTCGAGGACGTCGAGCAGCGCACCGGCGAGGTGCTCGGGCGTCAGCGCCGACCGGTCGGGCACCGCCCGGGGATGGGCGCCCAGGGGCAGGTCGGGGACCACGACCCGGACGTCCGGCCCCAGCCGGTCGACCACGCCGTCCCACAACCGGCCGTCCAGCAGCAGCCCGTGCACCAGGAGGACCACCGGTCCCCCGTCCGCCGCCGTCTGCCGCACCCGCACCGGCCCGACCCGGGTCGTCACCGTCGTCTCGTGCACCGCTGCCTCCTCCATCGCGGTCGTGTGTAGCAGTCGCTACACACCGAGCAATGTAGCGTCTGCTACATGAGTGCGGCAAGGGAGACGCGGCAGCGGGAGACCTACCTGGCCGGGGCCGTCGACCACGTCCTCCGCGAGGGGGTCGCCACCCTGTCGCTGCGGCCGCTGGCCGCGGCCCTCGGGACCAGCGACCGGATGCTGCTGTACTACTTCGGCACCCGGGAGAGCCTCCTGTCCGCGGTGCTCGACGAGGTGGGCCGGCAGCTGCAGGCCGGCCTGGCCGCCGCGCTGCCCGGCGACGCCGTCCCGCCCGGCCGCCTGCTGCCGGTGCTGTGGACGTCGCTGCAGGACTCCGGCGCCGACGCCCACGTCCGGCTGTACCTGGAGGTGTCCGGGCTGGCCGCCCGCGGACGGCAGCCCTTCGCGGACCTCGCGCGCCGGGTCGCCGAGGACTGGCTGGCCTGGGTCGGGCCGCGCCTGGACGTCGCCGACGAGGAGCGGGCGGCCGCCGCCGCGGGCCTGCTCGCGGCCCTCGACGGCGTGCTGCTGGTGCACGCCGTGGCCGGGCCCGAGCGGGCCGCCGCGGCCGCCGGCTGGCTGGCGGGGCGGCTGGCCGGGCCCTGAGCGGGTGACCGCGGCGGGCCGGGGCTAGCGTCGGGCCACGTGGAGTACCGACGCCTCGGCCGTTCCGGCCTGACCATCTCCGAAATCGCCTACGGCAACTGGCTCACCCACGGGGGCCAGGTCGAGGAGGACGCCGCGCAGGCCTGCGTGCGCGCCGCCCTCGACGCCGGCATCACCACCTTCGACACCGCCGACGTCTATGCCGGCACCCGCGCCGAGGCGGTGCTCGGCCGCGCCCTGGCCGGCCAGCGCCGCGAGGGCCTGGAGATCTTCACGAAGGTCTACTGGCCCACCGGCCCGGGCCCCAACGACCGCGGGCTGAGCCGCAAGCACATCCAGGAGAGCTGCGAGGCCTCGCTGCGGCGGCTGCAGATCGACCACATCGACCTCTACCAGGCGCACCGCTACGACGAGACGGTGCCCCTGGAGGAGACGATGACCGCCTTCGCCGACCTGGTGCGCGCGGGCAAGGTCCTCTACATCGGGGTCTCGGAGTGGCGGGCCGAGGAGATCGCCGCCGGCGCGGCGCTCGCGCGCGACCTCGGCGTCCAGCTGATCAGCAACCAGCCGCAGTACTCGATGCTGTGGCGGGTCATCGAGGAGGAGGTCGTCCCGACCTCCCAGCGCGAGGGGATCTCGCAGATCGTGTGGTCCCCACTCGCGCAGGGCGTGCTCACCGGCAAGTACCGCCCCGGCGAGCAGCCGCCCGCGGGCAGCCGCGCCACCGACCCGGAGGCCGGCCGGTTCATCCGGCAGTTCATGACCGACGACGTCCTCACCCGGGTGCAGGACCTGCGGTCGGTCGCCGACGACCTGGGGCTGTCGATGGCCCAGCTCGCCGTCGCCTGGGTGCTGCAGAACGAGAACGTCGCCGCGGCGATCATCGGCGCGACCCGCCCCGAGCAGGTGCACGACAACGTGAAGGCCGCCGGCGTCCGGCTCGAGGACCACGTCCTCGAGCGGATCGACGAGGTCCTCGGCGACGTCGTCGAGCGGGACCCCGCGAAGACCTCCCGAGGCTGAACCGGCCGCCCCCGGTCTGACCCTCGACGTCGAGTCGAGGTTCAGGCCGGGGCGAGGCCCATCGGGCCGTAGGCCTTCCGGTCGCCGTCGAACAGGCTCACCGTGGCCACCCCCCGGGCCAGCAGGTCACGCCAGTTCTCCCCCAGCCACGACTCCGCGTCGCCCTGGTTGTCCGAGCCGGGCACCTCGACGCCCAGCGCGGCGGGGTCGATGGTCGCGCCGTCGGCATCCTCGAGCCGCCAGGTCCAGGTCATGGCCCGAGGCTAGTGACGCAGGACCGTGTCCGCGGTGTGATCGGCGGGTGGGTGTCGGGAGCGACCGGCAGGGGCATGGGAGGTCCGACGACCGCTGCCCACCGGAGGACCGATGACCGTGCCGTCCGCGGGGGGCGCCTCGCGCGCCACCCCTCCGCCCCCGACGACCGAGGACGCCTCGACCGGCCAGCTGATCAGCCAGCTGACCGAGCAGGTGTCGCGCCTGGTGCGCGACGAGGCCCGGCTGGCGCAGGCCGAGATGACCCAGAAGGCCAAGCGCCTGGGTGTGGGCGCCGGCCTGTTCGGCGGCGCGGGCCTGTTCGGCTTCCTGGGCCTGTGCGTGCTCGTCGCCACCGCCGTCCTCGCCCTCGACGTGGTCATGCCGGCCTGGCTCGCCGCGCTCGTCGTCGCCGTCGTGCTGTTCGCCGTCGCGGGCGTGCTGGCGCTGGTCGGCAAGAAGGACGTGCAGCAGGGCACCCCACCGGTGCCCACCGAGGCCATCGCCAGCACCAAGGCCGACATCGCGACCGTCAAGGAGAGTGCGCGCCGATGAGCACCGCGTCCGGCAGCTCCCGTCCCGACGGGTCCGACTCCGCCGGTCCGACCGATCCCGACGCCATCAAGGCCGAGATCGAGGCGACCCGCGAGCAGCTGGGCCGCACCGTCGACGAGCTCAGTGCCCGCCTCGACGTCCCCGCCCGCGCCAAGGAGGGGGCGGCCCGCGCCAAGGACACCGCGGTCGAGACCTACCGCGAGAGCCCGCCCGCCGTCATCGGCGCCGGTGCCGCGCTCGCGGGCCTGGTCGGCCTGGTCGCGTGGCGCCGCCGGCGCAGGCGCCGCCGTGCCGCGGCCGCCTCCACCGCGACCGGTGCCGCACTGGCGCAGGCGCGAGCGGACGCCCGGCGGGCCCGCGCGCAGGCCACCCGGGAGGCCAAGCGGGCACAGCGCGCCGTCGCCCGGGACGCCCGGCGCCGGGCGCTGGCGCAGAGCGCCGCCAAGAAGGCCGTCGCGCAGAAGGCCGTCGCCACGAAGGCCAAGGGCAAGGCGACGGGGAAGGCCACGGGCAAGGCCCTCGCCAAGAGCGGGGTCGCGAAGGGGAAGGTGCGCAGGTGAGCCAGAAGAGCGCGAAGCTGGTCTACCGCCCCGTGGGCCTGGGCGCCGGTCTCCTCGCCGGCGTCGTCTCCGGGGCGATCTTCAAGCAGGTCTGGAAGCGGGTCTCCGGCGAGGAGGACGCCCCCGACGCGCTGCAGAGCGAGTACCGCATGCGCGAGGTCGTGCTGGCCGCGGCCATCCAGGGCGCCATCTTCGCCGCGACCAAGGCCACGATCGACCGGCTCGGCGCGCGTGGCTTCACCAAGCTGACCGGCACCTGGCCGGGCGACTGACGGGACATCGACCGAGGACACGGACGGGAGGACCGGGCATGGCCGGGACCAGGCAGCGCGACAGCGCCGTCGACCGCATCCGGCAGCGGGTGGAGGAGAAGGCGGCCCGCCGGGCGGCCGCCCGGGAGGCGGAGGAGCGGGCCGCCCGCGGTGAGGGACCGGCCGACCCCGGCAGGGTCCCGCCCGGCGGCCCCACCCACGCCGACCTGCCCGGCGTGCACGCCGAGAAGCCGACGCAGATCCCGGCGCGCGGCTGGAAGCAGATCGTCAAGCGGGCGTGGGCCGAGCACAACGCCGACAACATGCCGATCATCGCCGGCGGCGTCGCGTTCTTCGCGTTCCTCGCGATCTTCCCCGCGCTGATCGCGACGATCTCCATCTACGGCCTGGTCGCCTCGCCGGAGACCGTCGCCCAGCAGGTCGAGGACCTGTCGGCCCAGCTCCCCGAGGACGCGGCGAGCCTCATCGGCACCCAGCTCACCGCGATCACCGAGAACAGCGGCGGCGCCCTGTCCCTGTCGCTGGCGGTCTCCGTGCTGGCCGCCCTGTGGTCGGCCTCGGGCGGTACCGGCAACGTGATCTCGGCGGTCAACATCGCCTACGACGAGGTCGAGACCCGCTCCTTCGTCAAGCGCAAGGCGATGGCCCTGGGGCTGACCCTCGGCGCGATCCTGTTCATCCTGATCACCTTCACGCTGGTCGCCGTGGTGCCGGCGCTGCTCGACGCGCTGCCACTGGGCGTCGTCGGCACGGTCCTGGCGCAGGTGGTGCGCTGGGTGCTGCTGCTCGGCGTCTTCGCCGGCTCGCTGGCGGTGCTCTACCGGGTGGCACCCGACCGCGACGCCCCGCAGCTGAAGTGGGTCAGCCTGGGCGCGATCGTCGTCACGGTCATCTGGGCGCTGGTCAGCCTGGGCTTCAGCTTCTACGTCGACGCCTTCGGGTCCTACGACAAGACCTACGGCACCATCGCCGGCGTCATCGTCCTGATGCTGTGGCTGTACCTCACCTGCTACCTGGTGCTGTTCGGCGCGGAGATCAACTCCGAGGCCGAGCACCAGACGGCCGAGGACACCACCGAGGGCGAGCCGGTCCCGATGGGGCAGCGCAACGCCACCATGGCCGACGAGCTGCCGGACCCGCCGGAGCCGACCAAGGAGTCCAAGCAGAAGGCCTGAGGGGCCGTCGTGCTAGCGGACGTGCGAGGGCACGAACGGCGGGCGGACGACCTCCACCGGCTGCGGGCGGCCCCGGACGTCGACGGCGAGGGCGGCACCCTCGGTCGGCTCCGCGGCGGTGTCGAGCAGGGCCAGCGCGATCCCGGTGCGCAGGGTCGGCGAGAAGGTGCCGCTGGTGACCTCGCCGACCCGCGCTCCCCCGGCGTCGAGGACGGCCATGCCCGGCCGGGGGATGCCGCGGCCGGGAGCGCGCAGACCCCACAGCAGGCGCGGGGCACCGGCCTCGCGCTCGGCCAGCAGGGCCTCGCGGCCCCAGAACGCCGGCTTGCGCCAGCCCACGGCCCAGCCGCTGCGGGCCTGGTTGGGGGTGATCGACCGCGACAGCTCGTGACCGTGCAGCGGGTAGCCCATCTCGGTGCGCAGCGTGTCCCGGGCGCCCAGGCCGCAGGCGCGGATGCCCTCGGCGGCCCCGGCCTCCAGCAACCGGTCCCACAGGTCGCCGGCCCGGTCGGCGGCGACGAGCAGCTCGTAGCCGTGCTCCCCGGTGTAGCCGGTGCGGCAGACGGTCACCTCCTCCCCTGCCCCGCCGGCGAAGGCCATGTAGGACAGGTCGGCGGCCAGCTCGGCGGCTGCGAGGACGGCGGCCGAGCGCGGCCCCTGGACGGCGAGGACGGCGACCTCCTCGTGCCGGTCGGTCACCGTCACCCCGGACGGCGCCGCGTCGGCCAGCCGGGAGAGCACCTCCTGCGCGTTCGCGGCGTTGGGCACCAGCAGCACGTCGTCGTCCGCGTGCAGGTAGACGATCAGGTCGTCGACCACGCCGCCGGCGTCGGACTCCCCGTCGGGGACGCAGCAGAGCGTGTACTGCGCCCGGCCGGGGCCGATGCGGGACAGGTCGTTGGTCAGGCAGGCGTCGACGAGCGCCGCGGCGCCGGGCCCGCGGACCGTGCCGGTGCCCAGGTGGGAGACGTCGAACAGGCCCACCGCCTCCCGCACGGCGGCGTGCTCGGCGAGGACGCCACCACCCGCGTACTCGATGGGCATCGACCACCCGCCGAAGTCGGCGAGCTTGGCGCCGGCCGCGACGTGGCGGTCGTGCAGGGGGGAGGTCCGCGGGCTCACACCGGAACCGTAGCGACGCCGGCCCGCCGACTCCTTCGCCGTCCTCACGACCGCCGGATCGGCGCCCCCTAGGATCGAGCGGTGCCGCCGACGATCACCGCCACCGACCGCCCGCTCGAGAAGACCCCCGCCGACGCCGTCGTCGTGGGGATCGGCAAGGGCACCTCCGGCCTGCTGCCCACGCCGGGTGCCGAGGCCGTCGACCGCCTGCTGGGCGGCCGGCTGCTGCCCGCCCTCGCCGACCTCGGTGCCCGCGGCGCCGAGGACGAGGTCACCCGGGTCGCGAGCCTCGGCCAGGGCCCCTTCCCCGTCGTGGCGGCCGTCGGCCTCGGCGCCCCGCAGAACGGCGGCGGTTACCCGGCCGAGGCGGTGCGCCGGGCCGCCGGGGCGGCCAGCCGGGCGCTGGGCGGCCGCGGCTCGGTCGTCTCGCTGCTCGCCGCGGTCGGGGGCACGCCCGACGCCGAGCGGCTGCACGCCGTGGGCGAGGGCGCGCTGCTGGGCGCCTACGAGTTCACCGCCTACCGCTCCGACCTGCCCGCCGACCGGCCGGCGCCGCCGCGCGAGTTCACCGTCGTCGTCCCGGACGCCGGCGCGGCCAGGGCGCCGCTGGCCCGGGTGCGCGCGGTCGGCGACGCGGTCGCCCTCGTGCGCGACCTGGTCAACACCCCGCCCAACGACCTGTACCCCGCCGAGCTCGCCGCCCGCGGCGCGGCGGCCGGCAAGGCCGCGGGGCTGTCGGTGGAGGTCCTCGCCGAGGACGAGCTCGCCGCCGGCGGCTACGGCGGCGTCCTCGCCGTCGGCGGGGGCTCCGCGCGCGGCCCGCGGCTGCTGCGGCTGCGGTACTCGGGCAAGCGGGCGCAGAAGAAGGTCGCCCTCGTCGGCAAGGGCATCACCTTCGACAGCGGCGGCCTGTCGATCAAGCCCGCCGCGAACATGCACCACATGACCAGCGACATGGCCGGCGCCGCCGCCGTGATCGCCACCGCCTGCCTGGTCGCCCGGCTCGGCCTGCCGGTCGAGCTGACCGCCACCGTGCCGATGGCGGAGAACCTGCCCAGCGGCACCGCCTACCGGCCGGCCGACGTGGTCACCTTCCGCAACGGCAAGAAAGCCGAGATCACCAACACCGACGCCGAGGGCCGCGTGATCCTGGCCGACGCCATCGCGCGGGCGGCCGAGGACTCCCCGGACGTGCTGCTCGAGACCTCCACGCTCACCGGCGCGCAGCTGGTCGCGCTCGGGGCCCGCACCGCTGGCGTCATGGGCAGCGACGACCTGCGCGACGCCGTCGTGGCCGCCAGCCGGCGCAGCGGCGAGCCGATGTGGGCCATGCCGATGCCCGAGGAGCTGCGCCGGGGCATCGACTCCCCCATCGCCGACTTCGTCAACGCCAACGCCGACCGGATGGGCGGCATGCTCGTCGGGGCGCACTTCCTCGCCGAGTTCGTCCCCGCCGGGCTGCCCTGGGCGCACATCGACATCGCCGGCCCGAGCTACAACACCGGCGCCCCGTGGGGCTACACGCCCAAGGGCGGCACCGGCGTCCCGGTCCGCACGCTGCTGGCCACGATCGAGGACCTGCTCGCCGGCTGACCACCACCCGGGCGGGGCGCCGGCGTCGTACCCGCGACGCGCGCCCCGCCGCTGGTCGGCGCCCTGAGCCGCCCCTCCGCCGGAGTGGCAGGATGGGCGCGGACCATCCCCCCGCCCGAACGGGCGGAGAAGGCCGAGATCAACGAGGAGCACGTCGTGAGCGCACCCACCACCCCTGCCGACCTGGTCATCCTCGGCGGTGGCTCGGGTGGCTACGCCGCCGCGCTGCGGGCGGCGGAGCTGGGCCTGTCGGTCGTCCTGGTCGAGAAGGACAAGGTGGGCGGCACCTGCCTGCACCGGGGCTGCATCCCCACCAAGGCGCTGCTGCACAGCGGTGAGATCGCCGACCAGGCCCGCGAGGGCGAGCAGTTCGGCGTCAAGACCTCGCTGGCCGGCATCGACATGGACGGCGTCAACGCCTACAAGGACGGCGTCATCGCGCGGCTGTACAAGGGCCTGCAGGGCCTGATCAAGAGCCGCGGCATCACGTACGTCGAGGGCGAGGGCCGGCTGGTCTCCCCCACCGCCGTGTCGGTCAACGGGCAGACCTACGAGGGCCGGCACGTCCTGCTGGCCACCGGGTCCTACTCGCGCAGCATCCCCGGCGTCGAGCTCGACGGCGTCCGCGTCATCGACAGCGAGCAGGCGCTCGGGCTCGACCGCGTCCCGACGTCGGCGATCATCCTCGGCGGCGGGGTGATCGGGTGCGAGTTCGCCAGCGCGTGGAAGTCCTTCGGCGTCGACGTCACGATCATCGAGGGCCTCAAGCACCTCGTCCCGCTGGAGGACGAGAGCTCCTCCAAGCTGCTGGAGCGGGCCTTCCGCCGCCGGAAGATCAACTTCGAGCTCGGCAACCTGGTGTCGCAGGTCGCGCACACCGAGAACGGCGTCAAGGTCAGCCTGCAGAACGGCAAGGAGTTCGAGGCCGAGATCGTCCTCGTCGCCGTCGGCCGCGGCCCGGTCAGCCAGGGCCTGGGCTACGAGGAGGCCGGCGTCGCGATGGACCGCGGCTACGTGCTGGTCGACGAGTACTGCCAGACCAACGTCCCGACCATCTCCGCCGTCGGCGACCTCATCCCCACCCTGCAGCTGGCCCACGTCGGCTTCGGCGAGGGCATCCTCGTCGCCGAGCGCCTCGCCGGGCTGCCGGTCGTCCCGATCGACTACGCCGGCGTCCCGCGGGTGACCTACTCCGAGCCGGAGGTGGCCTCGGTCGGCCTCACCGAGGCCCAGGCCCGCGAGAAGTACGGCGACGTCGAGACCCTCACCTACGACCTCGGGGGCAACGGCCGCAGCCAGATCCTCAAGACCCAGGGCGCGGTCAAGCTGATCCGGCAGAAGGACGGCCCGGTGGTCGGCGTGCACATGGTGGGCAGCCGCGTCGGCGAGCTGGTCGCCGAGGCGCAGCTGATCTTCAACTGGGAGGCCCTGCCCGACGAGGTGGCCGCCCTGATCCACCCGCACCCGACGCAGAGCGAGGCCATCGGCGAGGCCCACCTCGCGCTGGCCGGCAAGCCGCTGCACGCCCACAGCTGACGCCGCTCCCCGCGTCGCCGGCCGCCGTCTCCCCCACCCTCGCCACCACGAAGGAGCCCTCTCCCGATGCCGACCTCCGTCACCATGCCCGCCCTGGGCGAGAGCGTCACCGAGGGCACGGTCACCCGCTGGCTCAAGCAGGAGGGTGAGCAGGTCGAGGTCGACGAGCCGCTCCTCGAGGTGTCCACCGACAAGGTCGACACCGAGATCCCGTCGCCCGCAGCGGGTGTGCTCACCCGGATCCTGGTGGCGGAGGACGAGACCGTCGAGGTCGGCGCCGAGCTGGCGGTCATCGGTGGCGAGGGCGACGGCGACGCCGGTGGCGGCCCCGCCTCCGCGGAGGACGCCGACACCACGCCGCAGACCCCGACCGAGCAGGTCGAGGACGCCGGTCCCGGCCCGTCGGAGGAGAGCCGGCCGGCTCCGGAGCCCGCCACGGCACCGGCCGGCCAGGCCTCCTCGGGCGAGGCCTCCTCGGACGGGGCCTCCTCGGACGGGGCCTCCCCGGGCGGGGCCGCCTCGGGTGACGGCCAGGGCACCCCGGTGACCATGCCGGCGCTGGGCGAGAGCGTCACCGAGGGCACCGTGACGCGCTGGCTGAAGTCCGTCGGTGACGAGGTCACCGCCGACGAGCCGCTGCTGGAGGTGTCCACCGACAAGGTCGACACCGAGATCCCGGCGCCGGTGTCGGGCACCCTGCTGTCCATAGCGGTCAACGAGGACGAGACCGTCGAGGTGGGCGCCCAACTCGCGGTGATCGGCAGCGGCGCCGCCGGCGGTGCGCCCGCCCCGTCGGCTCCCGCGCCCGAGCCCGCCGCGCAGCAGACGCCGGTGCAGCAGCCGCCGGCTCCGCGCCAGGAGCCGCCGGCCGCCGCTCCCCCCGGCCCTCCGCCGTCGGTCCCCGCCGGTGCCGACTACGGCTCCGGCGCCGCCGAGACGGTCGCCGAGCAGCAGGCCACCCCGCCGACCCAGCCCCGCCCGGCCCCGTCCGGCGGGCAGGCCCCGGCCGCTCCTGCCCCGACCTCCGCTCCGGCACCTGCCGACGGCGGTGGCACCTACGTGACCCCGCTGGTCCGCCGCCTGGCCGCCGAGCACGGTGTGGACCTCTCCACGCTCACGGGCACCGGGGTCGGCGGGCGGATCCGCAAGCAGGACGTCCTCGCCGCCGCCGAGTCGGCCGGCGCGGAGTCGGCCGCCCCGGCCGAGGCCCCGGCGGCCCCCGCGCCGAGCGCTCCGGCCGCTGCCGGCCGCCCGGCCGCGCCGTCGCCGGCGGCGCAGCCGGACCCGTCGCTGCGCGGCCGCACCGAGAAGATGTCGCGCCTGCGCGGGGTCATCGCGCGCCGCATGGTCGAGTCGCTGGCCATCAGTGCGCAGCTGACGACCGTCGTCGAGGTCGACGTCACCCGGATCGCCCGGCTGCGCGACCGGGCCAAGCGGGACTTCCAGGCCCGCGAGGGCGTCAAGCTGTCGTTCCTGCCGTTCTTCGCCAAGGCGGCCGTCGAGGCGCTCAAGGTCCACCCGGCCGTGAACTCCTCGGTCGACCTCGAGGCCGGGACGGTCACCTACCACGACGCGGAGAACCTCGGGATCGCCGTCGACACCGAGCGCGGCCTGCTCGTGCCGGTCATCCACGGCGCCGGCGACCTCAGCCTCGGCGGCATCGCCCGCAAGATCGCCGACCTGGCCGAGCGGACCCGGATCAACAAGGTCACCCCGGACGAGCTGGGCGGGGGCACCTTCACGCTGACCAACACCGGCAGCCGCGGCGCCCTGTTCGACACGCCGATCATCAACCAGCCGCAGGTGGCCATCCTGGGCACCGGCTCGGTGGTCAAGCGTCCGGTGGTCGTCCAGGACCCCGACCTGGGCGAGGTCGTCGCGGTCCGCTCGATGGTGTACCTGGCGCTCACCTACGACCACCGCATCGTCGACGGTGCCGACGCCGCCCGGTTCCTCGGGACGGTCAAGGAGCGCCTCGAGGCCGGCCAGTTCGAGGGTGAGCTCGGCCTCTCCTGACGTCCCCCGGCCGGGTCCCGACGCGAGCGCCGGGACCCGGCCACCACCACGCCGAGGGGGACGAGGAGAGTCGTGAAGATCGCGGTCACCGGGGCCTCCGGGCTGATCGGCCGGGCGCTGGTCCCGGCGCTGCGCGCGGACGGGCACGAGGTCATCCGCCTGGTCCGCCGCACTCCCCGCACCGCCGACGAGCACCGGTGGGACCCGCAGCACAGGCGCGTCGACCCCGGGCTGCTGCGCGACGTCGACGCGGTGGTCAACCTGGCGGGCACCCCGATCCGGCCGCGCCCGTTCACCGCCGGCTACAAGCGCGACCTGGTCGCCAGCCGGATCGACAGCACGACGACCGTCAGCGAGGCGCTGGCCGCCGCGGTCGCCGCGGACCCGTCCCGGCCGCGGGTGCTCCTGTCGGCGTCGGCGGTCGGCTACTACGGCGACACCGGCGACCGCGTCGTCGAGGAGGACGCCGCCCCGGGGCAGGACTTCCTCGCCCGCCTGTGCGTCCAGTGGGAGGAGGCCACCCGCCCCGCGGCCGACGCCGGCGTCCGGGTGGTCACCCTGCGCACGGGTCTGGTGATCGGCCGCGGCGCGATGCTGGTGCGCGTCCTCGGCACGGTGTTCCGCCTGGGCCTGGGTGGCCGGATGGGGTCGGGCCGGCAGTACTGGCCGTGGATCGGCCTGGCCGACGAGATCGGCGCCATCCTGTTCCTGCTGACCGCCGGTGACGTCAGCGGTCCGGTGAACCTGACCGGCCCGGAGCCGGTGCGCAACCGCGAGTTCGTCCGCGACCTCGCCGCCGCCGTCTCCCGTCCGGCCGTCCTCCCCGTGCCGGCGATCGCCCTGCGGCTGGCCCTCGGCGAGTTCGGGCGCTCCAGCGTGCTCGCCGGGCAGCGAGCCGTCCCGGCCAGGCTGCAGGCAGCCGGCTACCGGTTCCGTCACGCGACGTTGCCGTCCGCCCTGCGCGAGGCCCTCGGGCGCGGCTGACCGGTCACGACAGCCGGCCGGCCGAGCCGATGCGCCACCCGCCGGGACCGGAGACCAGGACCATCTCGACGCCGGCCGGCGACCGGCCCGGCTCGGTCCGCCGCACCGGGCCGTCCGGGTCCTCCGCGGACACGACGGCGCACTCCGGCCAGCTGTCGAGGAACTCCACCCGCACGGGACCGCCGGTCGTGGCCTCGCCGGGGAGCGTCACCTGCGTGACGGTCGGCCGGAACCCACTCAGCACCTCCCCTGCCGACGTCAGCGCCGCCAGGTACGCGCGGTCTGTGGCGAGCAGCGGGCTGTCGGCGGTGTAGACCTCCTCCAGCAGGGCTGCATCTCCCGTGCCGAACGCCTCGGCGCGCCGCTGGTACAGCGTGGTGAGGACGGCGGTCCAGTCCGTCTCCTCGGCGGCCGGCGGCGCAGGCGGGCCCGGCGGCGAGGCCGCCCCACCCGGCGGAGCAGCCGGCGGCACGGGGGACGGCGACGGCGACGGCGACGGCGACGGCGACGGCGACGGCGACGGCGACGGACCCTCGGCGGTGGTCGCGGCCGCCTCGCTCACCGGAGCCGGGCTGGCCGGTCCCGACCGCGACCAGGCCAGACCTCCCCAGATCGCCACGACGACCAGGACGGCTGTGCCGGCACCGGCCGCGGTGCGGCGCAGCGCCGCTCGACCCGGCCACCGGAGGCGGCGAGCGGCGGGCCGGACCTCCCGGGGAGTGGGCCTGCGGTGCCGGCCGGGGACCTGGTGGGTCAGCTCGGTCCGCGGTCCCCGGCCGGTGCGGCCGAGGTCGGCGTCGGGAACGCCGGCACGGGGCAGCCGGACGGGCTCGGGACGGCAGGCGTGGCGCAGGTCGAGGGCGAACGCCGCGGCCGAGCCGCGGGCGTGGGGATCGGCCGACAGGCCCCGGGCGACCACCTCGAGCAGCGCCGGGGGCGCGTCGGGCGCGAGGGCGGCGAGGTCGGGCAGGTCGCCGGCGGCCGCGACGGCGAGGGTGTCCGCCGGCGTGGCCGCGTTCCAGGGCGCCACCCCGGTCAGCGCGTGGAAAGCGGCGGCGGCCACGCCGAAGACGTCGGACGCCGGACCCGGCGCACCGCCGCGCGCCACCGCGGGATCGACGTAGGCGGGGGTGACCTCACCGGCCGCCTCCTCCCCCAGGACGCGCGCCACGCCCAGGTCGGTGAGCACGGGCCGCCCCTCGGCGGTGAACACGACGTTGCCCGGCGAGAGGTCGCCGTGGACGACGCCCTCCTCGTGCGCCCGGGCGAGCGCCGCCGCGACCGGGGCCAGCGTGGTCACCACCTCGCCGGGGCGCAGCCGCCCGCGTCGGGCCAGCAGGGACGCGAGGCTGCCGCCCTCGAGCAGGTCGAGGACGAGCGCCACCCGGGGCGGGCCGCCGCGCCGGGGCTGGTGGACCACCTCGTGCAACCGGACCAGGTGCGGGTGGTCCAGTGCACCGAGGAGGGCCGCCTCGCGCGCCTGCCGCTCGGCGTCCCCGGCCACGAGGACCTTGACCGCCACCGGCGGGCCGCCGTCGCGGGGACGGGCACGCCACACCTCACCGGACCCGCCCCTCCCGAGCAGCCGGTCGAGCCGGTAGCCGGGCACCACCGGGGGCGCGACCGGGGCCGCGGGACCGGCGTCGGTCTCCGCGTCGGAGCCGGGACGGTCGGCGTCGGGATCGCGCAGCGTGGACACGGCCGGGGACGGTAGGCCGATCCGCCGCCGGCCCGCTCCGGCTGTCCACAGGCGTCGGGTCCGTCCACAGCCGCCGACCCGGACGGGTGTGCAGCGGCGGCTGGACCTAGGTTCGGGCCATGCCACCGCCGCCCCGCGCCGAGGTCGTCGTCGTCGGCGCGGGCCTGGCCGGGCTGTCCGCGGCCACCCGGTTGGCCGCCGCCGGCTGCGACGTCCACGTGCTCGAGGCCGCCGGGAACGTCGGCGGACGGCTGGCCACCGAGCGGGTCGACGGGTTCGTCGTCGACCGCGGGTTCCAGGTCTTCAACACCGGCTACCCCCGCGCCGCCGACCTCGACCTGGAGGCACTCGGCCTGGGCTACTTCGCTCCCGGTGCCGTCGTCCGGGCCGGCGGCCGCGCGCACCGGGTGGCCGACCCGCGCCGGGTGCCCACGGCGCTGCCGGACACGCTGCGCGCACCCGTCGGGTCGCTGCGGGAGAAGGTGGCCATCGCCGCGTTCTCCGCACGGGCGGGCTACTGGCCGGTCCCCCGCCTGCTCACCGCCCGCGAGACGACGGCCGCCGAGCACCTCCGGCAGGCCGGCGTGGGGGCGACGGCGATCGAGCGCTTCTTCGGCCCGTTCCTCGCCGGCGTGCTGCTCGAGGACCGGTTGGAGACCTCCAGCCGCTACCTCGACCTGCTCTGGCGCAGCTTCGCCCGCGGCGCTACCGGCCTGCCGGCGCAGGGCATCCAGGCCATCGGCGAGCAGCTCGCCGCCCGGGTCGGGGCCGGGCGGGTGCACACCGGCGTGCGGGTCACCGCGGTCACCGGCACCGAGGTCACCGCCGACGGCGGCCGCACCCGTGCCGACGCCGTCGTCGTGGCCACCGACCCCGACACCGCCGCCGGCCTGGTCCCGGCCGTCGAGGCCGCGGCCCCGCGGCAGGTCACCACCCACTACCACGTGCTGCCGGCCTCGCCCTGGACCGAGCCGCTGATCGTCCTCGGCACGCCGGACGGGCGGCTGGTCAACAGCGTGGTCCTCAGCGACGCCCAGCCCACCTACTCCCCCGACGGTCGCGCCCTGGTCGCCAGCAACTCGTTGGCGCCCACCCGGGAGACCGACGTCCGCGACGAGGTCGCCCGGCTGCACGACGTCGCCGTGAGCGACCTCGCGCACCTGGCCACGGTCACGGTGACCGGGGCGCAGCCGGCCGCCCTGCCCCCGCTGCGGCACCGCCGTCCGGTCGACCTCGGCGGCGGTCTGTACGTGTGCGGCGACCACCGGGACACCCCGTCCATCCAGGGCGCCATGGCCAGCGGCCGGCGCACCGCCGCGGCCGTCCTCCGCGCCCTGCGCCCCACGACCGCGACCGGAGCCGCCTGATGCCCGCGGCCGCCCCGACGATCCTGGCCACCAGCATCGGCTTCGACTCCCGCGGGCGGGGCCCGTACGACTGGGCGCCCGGCCCCGTGTTCGACCTCGCGGTGGAGCTGGCGGGCGCGCCGCAGCACCCGCGGCTGTGCTACCTGGGCACCGCCACCGGCGACGACCCGGCTCGGCTGGCGGCGGTCTACGGCGCGTTCGCCGGCAGTGCGGTGCGGATGAGCCACCTGAGCCTGTTCCCGATGCCCACGGTCGCCGACGTGCGGGCGCACCTGCTCGCCCAGGACGTCGTCTGGGTCGGCGGCGGGAGCGTGGCCAACCTGCTCGCGGTGTGGCGGGTGCACGGCCTCGGCGACGTGCTCGCCGAGTGCTGGCGGGCCGGTGTGGTGCTCGGCGGGGTGTCGGCCGGGTCGCTGTGCTGGCACGTCGGCGGCACCACCGACTCCTACGGCCCTGACCTGCGGCCGGTCACGAACGGCCTGGGACTGATCCCGACCTCCAACGGCGTCCACTACGACTCCGAGGAGCAGCGCCGCCCGCTCTACCACCGGCTGGTGGCCGACGGGACGCTGCCGGCCGGGCACGCCACCGACGACGGTGTCGGCCTGGTCTACCGCGGCACCGAGCTGGCCGAGGTGGTCGCCGACCGGCCCGGCGGGGCCGCCTACCGGGTCGAGCGCGGCCCCGACGGCACCGCCGTCGAGACCCGCCTCGAGCCCCGCAGGCTCCGGTGACCGGCCTCCCTGCAGGGGCCCGTCGCGAGCGTGCGAGCGACGGGGGGGCAGGGAGGTCCTTTCTATAGGCTGGAGATCGTGGCCGAGTTGCGCGTCGTCCGGGCAGGCACCGTCCCCTACGAGGAGGCCTGGGCGCGGCAGCGCGAGATCCACGCCGCGCGGATCGCCGGCGAGGGGCCCGACACGCTGCTGCTCCTCGAGCACCCGTCGGTCTACACCGCCGGCCGTCGCACCGAGCCGCACGAGCGCCCGTTCGACGGCACGCCGGTGATCGACGTCGACCGCGGCGGCAAGATCACCTGGCACGGCCCCGGCCAGCTCGTCGGCTACCCGATCGTGGCGCTGCCCGACCCGGTCGACGTCGTCGCCCACGTGCGGCGGCTGGAGGACGCGCTCATGGAGGTCTGCGCCGGCGTCGGCGTGCGCACGCAGCAGGTCGAGGGGCGCAGCGGCGTGTGGGTGGCCGCCGACGCACCCGGGACCGGCAACCGGCCCGAGCGCAAGATCGCCGCGATCGGGGTGCGGGTGGCGCGCGGGGTGACCATGCACGGCTTCGCGCTCAACTGCGATCCCGACATGTCGGCGTTCAGCAACATGGTCCCGTGCGGCATCGCCGACGCCGGGGTGACCTCGCTGAGCGCCGAGCTGAGCCGCGACGTCCCGGTCGCGGAGGTCATCGACGCGGTCGAGGCCGCGGTGCGCCGGGTCCTCACCCTCGCTCCCGCCGTGTGACCCGGGCGGGCGGCGCGCAGCCGCCCGCCCGGCACCGGTCAGCCGACGACGAAGTTGACCAGCCGCCCCGGGACGGCGACCACCCGCCGCACCGTCTTCCCGGTCAGCTGCGCGGCCACCTTCTCGTCCGCCCGCGCCACCTCCTCCAGGGCCGCCGCGTCGGCGTCGGCCGGCACGGTCACCTGAGCCCGCACCTTGCCGTTGACCTGGACGGCGACCTGCACGGTGTCCTCGGTCAGCCACTGCTCGTCGGCGACCGGGAACGGCGCCCACGCCACCGAGTCGGAGTGGCCCAGCCGCGCCCACAGCTCCTCGGCCAGGTGCGGCGCCAGCGGCGCGACCAGCAGCACCAGCGGCTCGGCCACCGACCGCGGCACCGGGGAGTCCGCGCCATAGGCCGCGGTCAGCGCGTTGGTCAGCTCGGCGATGCGGGCGATGGCCACGTTGAACCGCAGCGTCGCCATGCCGTCGCGCACGCCGGCGATGGCCCGGTGCAGCGCGCGCAGCACGTCGTCGGACGGGGCCGCGTCGTCGGCCGCGCGGACCGCACCGGTCTCCTCGTCGACGACGACCCGCCAGATCCGCTGCAGCAGCCGCTGGGAGCCGACGACGGCCTTGGTGTCCCACGGCCGCGACTGCTCCAGCGGGCCGGTCGACATCTCGTAGACCCGGAACGTGTCGGCGCCGTAGGCCCCGATCATCTCGTCGGGCGTCACCATGTTCTTCAGGCTCTTGCCGATCTTCCCGTACTCGCGGTTGACCGGCCTGCCCTCGTACAGGAACTGCCCGTCCTGCTCCACCACCTCGGCGGCGGGCACGTAGAAGCCGCGCTCGTCGGTGTAGGCGTAGGCGGAGATGTAGCCCTGGTTGACCAGCCGCCGGAACGGCTCCTCGCTGGAGACGTAGCCCAGGTCGTGCAGCACCTTGTGCCAGAAGCGCGCGTACAGCAGGTGCAGCACCGCGTGCTCCATCCCGCCGACGTAGAGGTCCACCCCGCCGACGTCGCCGGGCGCACGCGGGCCCAGCCAGTAGCGCTCCAGCTCCGGGTCGACCATCTGGGTGTCGTCGGAGGGGTCCAGGTAGCGCAGGTAGTACCAGCACGACCCGGCCCAGTTGGGCATCGTGTTGGTCTCGCGACGGTAGGTCTTCAGCCCGTCGCCCAGGTCCAGCTCGACGGTGGTCCACTCGGCGACCCGCGACAGCGGCGGCTCGGGCTGGGACTCGGCGTCGTCGTCGGCGAAGGTCCTGGGCGAGTAGTCGTCGACCTCGGGCAGCAGCACCGGCAGCATGGACTCGGGCACCGCCCGCGGCAGGCCGTCCTCGTCGTAGACGATCGGGAACGGCTCGCCCCAGTAGCGCTGCCGGCTGAACAGCCAGTCGCGCAGCTTGTAGGTGGTCGTCGCCTCGCCGTACCCGTGCGCGACCAGCCACTCGACGATCGCGGCCTTGGCCGCGTCGACGTCCAGGCCGTCCAGGGACAGGTCCGCGTTCGACGAGTTGATCGCGGGGCCGGGACCGGTCCAGGCGTCGCCGTCGAAGTCGGCCGGCGGCTGCACCGTCCGCACGATCGGCAGGCCGAACACCTCGGCGAACTCCCAGTCGCGGACGTCCTGCCCCGGCACCGCCATGATCGCGCCGGTGCCGTACCCGGTCAGCACGTAGTCGGCGATGAACACCGGCAGCTCCCGGCCGTCCACCGGGTTGACGGCGGTGACGCCCAGCCAGACACCGGTCTTCTCGCGGCTCTCGTTCTGCCGGTCCAGCTCCGAGCGGCGCGAGGCCTGCCGCTGGTACTCCCGCACCGCCTCGGCCGGCGTCGCGGCGCCCGCGGTCCAGCGCGGGTCGGTGCCGTCGGGCCACGCGTCCGCGGTCAGCGTCTCGACCAGCGGGTGCTCGGGCGCCAGGACCATGTAGGTCGCGCCGAACAGCGTGTCGGGGCGGGTGGTGAAGACCTCGATGGACTCCTCGCCCACGGGGAACCGGATCCGCGCGCCGGTCGAGCGGCCGATCCAGTTGCGCTGCATCTGCTTGACCGAGTCCGACCAGTCCAGCCGGTCCAGGTCGGCCAGCAGCCGCTCGGCGTAGGCGGTGATCCGCATCATCCACTGGGTCAGCGGGCGCCGGAACACCGGGAAGTTGCCCCGCTCGGAGCGGCCGTCGGGGGTGACCTCCTCGTTGGACAGCACCGTGCCCAGGCCCGGGCACCAGTTGACCGGCGCCTCGTGGCGGTAGGCCAGCCGGTGGGCGTCGACGACGCGGCGCTTGTCGGCGTCGGCCAGCTCGGCCCACGGCAGCCCCGAGGGGTTGGTGCCCGGCGCGGGCTCGCGGGTGCCGGCGTCCAGCTCGGCCACCAGCTCCTCGACGGGGCGGGCACGGCCGGCCTCCTCGTCGAACCAGGCGCCGAAGATCTTCAGGAAGATCCACTGGGTCCACCGGTAGTAGCCCGGGTCGATGGTGGCGAAGGTGCGGCGCTCGTCGTGGTCGACCCCCAGGCGGCGCAGCTGCGCCCGGATGGCGGCGATGTTGGCCTCGGTGGTGATCCGCGGGTGCTGACCGGTCTGCACGGCGTACTGCTCGGCCGGCAGGCCGAAGGCGTCGTAGCCCATCGGGTGCAGCACGTTGTCGCCGTCCATGCGCCGGAACCGGCTGGTCACGTCGGTGCCCAGGTAGCCCAGCGGGTGCCCGACGTGCAGTCCCGCACCCGAGGGGTACGGGAACATGTCCATGAGGAACGCCTTGGGCCGGCCGGCGACCCGGTCGAAGCCCTCGGACAGCCGGCCCGTCGGGTTGGGCGTGTGGAAGGTGCCCTCGGCCGCCCACCGGTCCTGCCACGCCAGCTCGATCCGCTGGGCCAGCGCCGGCGTGTAGCGGTGCGGCGGCACCCCTTCCTCGGCAGGCTCGGTGGTGGGCTGGCTCGCCGTCTGGCTCATCGCGGTGCTCCCGGGGTCATCCGTCGGCGGACATGAAAAAACCCCTCACACAGGAGGGGTCGCCGTGCTGACAGGTCGATCAGGTCAGCACGGCCGGAGAAGCAGGCGTCCGCCGGTCACCCCCCCAGCCTAGCGCGCGGCGCCGTCTCACCCGGAGGGGTCGGACTCGGTGCGTCCCGGTGCACCCGGCCGCCGCACCCGCCGATGCAGTACCCGTGCGTCCCGCAGCGGTGTCCTCCCGGCTCCGGGGAGCCGGTCCCCGCGACCTCCTCCTGCTGGTCGCGGTCCTCGGCGTGGCCGCCTTCGCCACCGGCGTGGGCCCGCGACCCGCCGGCGCCGCGTGGGACGTCGTCTACGACGTCGTCGTCTACCACCTGCCGTGGCTGGCCGCCGGTGCCGCGTGCTGGCTGACCGCCCGCACGGCCCCGCGCGAGGCCCTCGGCTGGCGGGCCCTGGCGACCACGCTCGTCGCCGGGGCCCTCGGCAACGTGGTCCGCATCCTGGAGACCGGCCAGGCCGGCACGTCGCCCTCCCTGGTCGGCGACGCCAGCGTGGCGGTGGCCTACGTCAGCCTCTACGTGGCGCTGCTGGTCTTCATCCGCGCCCGCGTGACCCGGTTCCTCGCCAGCACGTGGCTCGACGGGATCGTCGTCGCGCTGGGGACGACCGCGGTCGGCATCGGCTTCGTGCTCGGTCCCTTCTCCGCCGCCACCGGCACCGTCTCGCTGCTGCAGCTGGCCTGGCCGGCGGCCGACGTCCTGCTGCTGGGAGTGGTCGCGGGCGTGTGCGCCGTCCTCGGCGTCCACGTCGACCGCACGCTGCTGCTGGCCGCCGGGGCGGTCGCGTTCTTCGCCGTGGCCGACGCCGCCCTGTTCGTGCTCAGCGCCGCCGGCCGGTACACCGACGGGGGCCCGCTCGAGCTGGTCTGGCTGGCCGGCGTCCTCTGCGCCGCGGTCGCCGCCCAGCGCACCACCGGTGACCCGGCGCCGCGCGCCGACGACGGCGGGGTCCGGATCACCTGGCGGCTGGTGGCCCTGCCGCTGGCCGGCACGCTGGCCGCCCTCACCGTCCTCGCGGCCGGGTTCGGCGGGGACCTGCCCGCCGGCGCCGGGTGGGTCGCCGTCGCCTGCGTGCTCGCCGCGCTGGCCCGGACGGCGGTCACCTTCCGCGAGGTCCGCACGTTCACGGCGGTCCGCCAGGAGGCCCGCACCGACGAGCTGACCGGCCTGCCCAACCGCCGCGCCCTGCTCGAGACCGCCCGCAGGGTGCTCGCCGTGGCCACCACCACCACGCGCCCGGCCGCCCTGCTGCTGCTCGACCTCGACGGGTTCAAGGAGGTCAACGACAGCCTCGGGCACGGCGCCGGCGACCAGCTGCTGCGCCAGGTGGGCCCGCGGCTGGCCCCCGCGCTGCGACCCGGTGAGGTGCTCGCCCGCCTCGGCGGCGACGAGTTCGCCGTGCTGCTGCCCCGCGCGGACCTGCGCACCGCCGCCGAGCGGGCCGGGGTCGTCCACGACCTGCTGCGCCGGCCCTTCACCGTCGACGGCATCCGGCTGCACGTCGGCGTGAGCATCGGCGTCTCGACCGCGCCGGTCCCGGCCGACGACGTGCAGGAGCTGCTGCGCTGCGCCGACGTCGCCATGTACGCGGCCAAGACCGAGCGGACCGGCGTCCACGTCTACGTGCCCGACCCCTCCAGCGGCTCGGGCGAGCGGCTGCGCACGATGGAGGAGCTGCGCACCGCCCTGGTCGCCGGCGAGCTCGACGTCCACCTGCAGCCGCAGGT
Organism: Geodermatophilus sp. SYSU D00710; assembly: GCF_054050195.1. Classification (NCBI taxonomy): domain Bacteria; kingdom Bacillati; phylum Actinomycetota; class Actinomycetes; order Geodermatophilales; family Geodermatophilaceae; genus Geodermatophilus; species Geodermatophilus sp. SYSU D00710. Next base: position 51,451 of record NZ_JBJGYX010000020.1, on the reverse strand, counting down.
CGCCATGGACGACGGCCGGGTGGTCGGCGTCGAGGCGCTGCTGCGCTGGCACCACCCCGAGCGCGGCCTGCTCGGCCCCGCCGCCGTGCTGCCCGCCGCCGAGCAGGCCGGCCTGCTGCGCCCGCTGACCGACGCGGTCCTGGAGCGCTCGCTCGACGCGGTCGCGCAGTGGTGGGACACCTACGGCGTCCCGGTGTCGGTGAACCTGTCGGCGGCGAACGTGGCCGACCTCGACCTGCCCGGGAAGGTCGGCGCGCAGCTGGCCCGCCGCGGGCTGCCCGCGGCGGCGCTGACCCTCGAGCTGGTCGAGGACACCCTCATGGCCGACCCCGAGCGCGGCCGCACCGTGCTCGCCGAGCTGCGCCGCCTGGGCGTGCGCACCTCGATCGACGACTACGGCACCGGCTACAGCTCGCTGGCCTACCTGCGCCGGCTGCCGGCCGACGAGCTCAAGCTCGACCGCAGCCTCACCGCCGACGTGGCCGACGACGAGCGCGCCGCGGCGATCGTGCGGCACACCGTCGCACTGGCCCACGACCTCGGGCTGAGCCTGGTCGCCGAGGGCATCGAGGACGAGGTCACCGCCGCCCGGCTGGCGGGCCTGGGCTGCGACGTCGCGCAGGGCTACGCCGTCGCCCGGCCGATGCCGGTCGGGGACCTGCTGCGCTGGCTGGCCGCCGAGCGCCGCCCGCTGGTGCGCAGCGCCTGACGGCGCCCTGCCGGCGGCGGACGGACGGCGCCGGCTCGGGGTGTGCCGATCCGGTGGAGCGGGCAGGATGGCCGGAGTCGATCACCCGGAGGTACATCCCGTGTTCCGCTCACCGTCCCGGAACCAGGTCGTCGGGGCCGAGTCCCCCGGCCAGGTCATCGGGGCCGAGCTCCAGGAGAGCCTGACCCACCTCGGGGCCGCCGTCACCGAGGCCCGCCGGGCCGCCGCGGAGCAGCTGGCCCCCCGCGTCGACGCCGCCCGCGAGACGGCCGGCCCGGTCCTGGACGCCGCCCGCGTGGCGGTCGCCCCGAAGGTGGCCGCGGCGGTCGCCGTCGCCGCCCCCGCCGTCAGCTCCGCGCTGGAGGCGCTGGCCCCGCGCGTGGACGCCGCCCGCGACGCCGCCACCCCCGCGCTGGAGCTGGCCCGCGAGAAGGTCGACGCCGCCGTCGAGGCGCTCACCCCCCGCGTCGTGGTGGCCCGCGACACCGCCGGTCCCGCGGTCACCGCGGCGCTGACCGCCGCGGGCGCGGCCGCGGCCCGGGCCGCCGCCGACCTGGCGCCGCGCCTGGAGGCCGCGCAGGAGGCGACCCGCGCCGCGCTGGCCACCGAGGTCGCCCCCCGCGTCGCGGCCGCCCGCGACACCGTCGTCCCGGCGCTGGGCAGCGCCCGCGACAGCCTCGTCGCCGGCGTCGGCACCGCCCTGGGCCAGCTCGAGCACCGCCGCGCCGAGCTCGTCGGCGGGACGGCGAAGGCCGGGAGGAGGGCAGCGGTGAGGACGAGGAAGGCCAAGGCGAAGACCGCGCGCAAGGCCGGGAGGACCAGGCGTTCGGTGGGTACCCAGCCGGAGCCGCGGCGCTGGCCGTGGCTGCTGGCCGTGGTCGCGGCGGTCGCCGCGGCGACGGTGCTGATGCGCCGCAAGAAGGAGGACCCGTGGACGCCGGCTCCCGCCGGTGACGGGCCCGTGCCCAGCTACCGAGAGGACCCCGTGCCCAGCTCCCCGAGCAACGACCAGTCCGGCAAGACCGTCTCCGACGCGATGTTCGTCGCCGGCGACTCGGCACCCGCCGAGTCCGACATGGGCATCCGCGACGCCCAGAACGTGGCCGGCGACGACGACGCCGGCGACACCGACCCCACGCAGACCGCTCCCGAGCCGTTCACCAGCGGCGGCGGCGCGCAGGAGGGGCCGACCGCAGGCCCCGCGGCCGGGCAGGCCTGAGCCTCCCCGGAGCCGTTCCGTACCGCCCCCGCCGTCCCTCGTGGCCGCGGGGGCGGTGCGCGTCCGGGGGTACCGTGCAGGTCATGACCGAGACGGCGGCCCCCACCCCCTCCCCCGCGAAGGTCGAGCCCGCCGGACGGAAGCTGTTGCGCCTCGAGGTGCGCAACAGCCAGGTCCCCATCGAGCGCAAGCCCGAGTGGATCAAGACCCGGCTCAGGACCGGGCCGGAGTTCACCGAGCTGAGGTCGCTCGTCCGCCGCGAGGGCCTGCACACCGTCTGCGAAGAGGCCGGCTGCCCCAACATCTACGAGTGCTGGGAGGACCGCGAGGCCACCTTCCTCATCGGCGGTGACCAGTGCACCCGGCGCTGCGACTTCTGCCAGATCGACACCGGCAAGCCCGCCGACCTGGACACCGACGAGCCCCGCCGCGTGGCCGAGAGCGTCGCGACGATGCAGCTGAAGTACGCCACGGTCACCGGTGTCGCGCGCGACGACCTGCCCGACGGCGGCGCGTGGCTCTACGCCGAGACCGTGCGGCAGATCCACGCCGCCGTCCCCGGCTGCGGCGTCGAGCTGCTCATCCCCGACTTCAACGCCGACCCGGCCCAGCTCGCCGAGGTCTTCTCCTCCCGGCCCGAGGTGCTCGCGCACAACGTGGAGACCGTGCCGCGGATCTTCAAGCGGATCCGCCCGGGCTTCCGCTTCGAGCGGTCGCTGGCGGTCCTCACCGCGGCCCGCGAGGCCGGCCTGGTCACCAAGTCCAACCTCATCCTGGGCATGGGCGAGGAGCCGCACGAGGTCGTGGAGACCATGCACGCCCTGCACGAGGCCGGCTGCGACCTGCTGACCATCACCCAGTACCTGCGCCCCTCGCCGCGGCACCACCCCGTCGTCCGCTGGGTGAAGCCCGACGAGTTCGTCGACTTCCAGCGGCAGGCCGAGGAGATCGGCTTCCCCGGCGTGCTCGCCGGGCCGCTCGTGCGCAGCTCCTACCGGGCCGGACGGCTCTACCAGCAGGCCGTCGAGGCCCGCGGCCTGACCCGCTCGGTCTGACCCCTCGGGGCTGCTCGGCCCGCCGGTCCCCCGGGAGCCCGCCTGCGCGCCCTTATCCTGGGGACATGGCACGCAGCAAGCCCACGGACTCCCCCGCCCCGACCGGCAAGGCGGGGCGCGGTCCCGGCGCCGCCGGGCGCGGCCGGTCGACGGGCGGTGCCACCGCGTCGGGCGCCACCGCGGCCGGCGGCAAGGGCGAGGCCGGCCGGGCCGCGAAGGCCGGCAAGGCCCCCAAGCTCGGCAAGGACGGCCAGCCGAAGGTCGGCCGGCTCAAGCGGGTCGGCAACCAGGTCCGCATGATCCGGCAGGCCTACTCGCTGACGCGCAAGAACGACCCGAAGCTGCCCTGGCTGATGCTCATCGCCTTCGTGGCGGTGGCCGGCGTCGTCGAGCTGGTGGCGGTCCTCTTCGGCGCCCCCTTCCTCCTCCTGCCGCTGGCCCTCATCCTCGGCCTGCTCGCCGCCATGATCGTCTTCGGCCGCCGGGCGCAGGGGTCGGCCTACCGCCAGGTGGAGGGCCAGCCCGGCGCCGCGGCGTGGGTGCTCGAGGGCATGCGCGGCGACTGGCGGGTCAGCGCCGGCGTCGCCGGAACCGCCCAGCTCGACGCCGTCCACCGGGTGCTCGGCCGGCCCGGGATCGTCCTGGTCGGCGAGGGCTCCCCCGCGCGGGTCCGCGGCCTGATCGCCCAGGAGAAGAAGAAGATCGCCCGCGTCGTCGGCGACACCCCGATCTACGACATCATGGTGGGCGACGAGGAGGGCCAGGTCCCCCTGCGCAAGCTCAGCACCCACGTGATGAAGCTGCCGCGCAACCTCTCCGCCGCCGAGGTCAACAGCCTCGGCCGGCGGATGGCCGCCCTCGGCGGCGCCCGGATGCCCGTCCCCGGCGGCCCGCTGCCCGGCGGCCGGCAGATGACGGTCAGCCAGCGGCAGGTCCGCCGCCGCTGACGGAGGACCTCCCTGCCCCCACCGCTCGCAGGCTCGCGGCGGGCCCCTGCAGGGAGACCGTCAGAGCCGACTGAAGGGCTCGGCGTAGCGGAACGTGCCGCGCTGCTCCGGGCCGGCCAGGCGGCGGGCCTGGAAGTGTCCGCCCCAGGCCGGGTCCGGCGGCTCGATGCCGAGGTCGGAGGCCCGGACGAAGCCGGCGCGCGAGTAGTAGGCCGGGTCCCCGAGCAGCGCGACCACCGACTCCCCCGCTGCCTCCGCGACGGCGACCAGCGCGTGCACGAGCACCGTGCCGACGCCCCGCCGCTGCCGCTCCGGCCGCACGCCGATCGGGCCGAGGCCCAGGGCCGGGGCGCCCAGGGGTTCGATCCAGCCGCGGGTGCCGATCACGTGCCCGACGACGTCGTCACCGTCGACCGCGACGAGCGACAGGTGCGGCAGGAAGCCGGCGTCCTCCCGCAGCTCGCCGACCAGCCGGGCCTCGGCGTCCGTGGGGAACGCCGCCCGGTGCAGGGCCGCCACGGCCGCGTGCTCGGCGGGCCGCTCACGGCGGACGATCACGTCAGCGGTCGCGGACGACGGCGGTGTCGGTCAGCCGGTCGTGCAGGCCGCGGCCGTCGGAGTCGACGACGAGCGCGGGCACCAGCAGCACGAGCAGCCCGGTGCGCACGACCGCCCGCCAGAGCGCCAGCCGGGCCGCCGGGTTCGGGTGGGCCAGCCGCAGCCCCAGCAGCCGCATGCCCGGCGTCTGCCCGAGCGCCACGAGGAAGACGACGTACACCACCGCGAACGACAGCAGGCTCCAGTTGCCCGGCAGGTCGGGTGCGGTGAACAGGCCGGCGACGACGGCGGAGAGGAACGCGTCGACCAGGAACGCCAGGACCCGGGTGCCGAAGGGCGCGAGCGACCCCGGACCGTCGGCGGGCAGGCCCAGGGAGGCGCCCCGCCGTCGCTCCTGAGAGGGTGGCTGCGCGTCCCTGACCATGCCCACCAGCCTAGTGAAAGGACCCTCCTGCCCCCCACGCCTCGCTCCGCTCGGCGCGGGCCCCTGCAGGAGGGCCGTTCCAGGACCTCACTGCGACACGCCGGCGCCGTTGTTACCGCCCCGAAACAGACGGGACACCGCCGGGCAACCCCCCGGCCATAGCGTGCGAGCGGCTGTCCGCCCACTCCCGGAGGATCGATGTTCACCAGTCCCGACGAGGTCGCCGCCTACATCCGCGACAACGACGTCGAGTTCGTCGACGTGCGCTTCTGCGACCTGCCCGGCGTCATGCAGCACTTCACCATCCCGGCGTCGACGTTCGGCGAGGACACCTTCTCCGACGGCCTGGGCTTCGACGGTTCGTCGATCCGCGGCTTCCAGGCCATCAACGAGTCGGACATGCTGCTGCTGCCGGACGCGAAGAGCGCGTTCGTCGACCCGTTCCGGCAGCACAAGACGCTGAACGTGAACTTCTTCATCCACGACCCGATCACGCGGGAGGCCTACTCCCGCGACCCGCGGAACGTGGCGAAGAAGGCCGAGGCGTACCTGGCCAGCAGCGGCATCGCCGACACCGCCTACTTCGGCCCGGAGGCGGAGTTCTACGTCTTCGACTCCATCCGCCACTCGACCGGCATCAACGAGGGCTACTACCACATCGACTCGGTCGAGGGGTCGTGGAACTCCGGCTCGCTGACCGGCGTCAACGGCGGCCCCAACCTGGGCTACAAGACCCGGGCCAAGGGTGGCTACTTCCCGGTCGAGCCCTACGACCACTACAGCGACCTGCGCGCCTCGATGATGAAGAACCTCGAGGCCTGCGGCCTGCAGCTCGAGCGCGGGCACCACGAGGTCGGCACCGCCGGCCAGGCGGAGATCAACTACAAGTTCGACACCCTGCTGGCGGCCGCCGACAGCCTGATGCTGTTCAAGTACGTCATCAAGAACACCGCCTGGGCGGCCGGCAAGTCGGCGACCTTCATGCCCAAGCCGCTGTTCGGCGACAACGGCTCGGGCATGCACTGCCACCAGAGCCTCTGGAAGGACGGCGAGCCGCTCTTCCACGCCGAGACCGGGTACGCGGGCCTGTCCGACACCGCCCGCCACTACATCGGCGGCCTGCTGGCCCACGCCCCGTCGCTGCTGGCCTTCACCAACCCGACGACCAACAGCTACCACCGCCTGGTGCCGGGCTACGAGGCGCCGATCAACCTGGTCTACTCGGCCCGCAACCGCTCGGCCTGCTGTCGCATCCCGATCTCCGGGGACAGCCCCAAGGCCAAGCGCATCGAGTTCCGCGTGCCCGACCCGTCGGCCAACCCCTACCTCGCCTTCTCGGCGATGCTCATGGCCGGCCTCGACGGCATCAAGAACAAGATCGAGCCGCCCGCGCCGGTGGACAAGGACCTCTACGAGCTGCCGCCCGAGGAGGCCCTGGGCATCGAGAAGGTGCCCGCGTCGCTCGACGCCGTCCTCGACAACCTCGAGACCGACCACGAGTACCTGGTCGACGGCGGGGTCTTCACGCCCGACCTGATCGAGACGTGGATCGAGTACAAGCGGGAGAACGAGATCGACCCGATCCGCCTGCGCCCGCACCCGCACGAGTTCGCGATGTACTACGACATCTGAGTCCCAGAAGGGGGCCTGACCCGGACTGTCGTCGTCCGGGTCAGGCCCCTCTCATGTCTCAGCGGTGTCTCAGGAGCCCTCGGCGCGCCTCGACGGGACGACGCCTCAGCGACGGCAGCCCTACGCCCCTGCCCCTCGGGGTGGCCCGGCCAGCGCCGGACGCCAGCACAGGAACGGAGCCCCGCTGGCGTTGGTCCACTCCGGCGGGGCTCCGCCTCGACGAGGTCGTCCGTGTGGGCCGCAGGAGGGCTGCCTCCACGAGGGACTGCTGAGGTGCTCGGCCGGGTCTCGGGACAGCAGTCGAAGAGCGGCGCACCGAGGGCTGGCACGGAAGCGGCACCGGGAAGAGAGTGGGACGCCCACCACCCACCTGAACCCGGAGGACCGTCTCATGAAGGTGCGGATCACTCGCGGGACCTTCGACCCCAGCACGAGCGAGGAGCAGCTCATCGCGCTGACTGAAGCCTCCGCCGAGGTCATCAAGAAGCAGCCGGGATTCGTCTCCTTCCAAGGCGCGCTGAACCGTCAGGCCGGCACCTCGGTGGCGATCAGCACGTGGCAGGACGAGGATTCGGCGAACTTCCCGCGGGAAGCGCTCGGCCCCGTCGTGTCCCAGATCCACGACCTCGGCGTCCAACTGGAAGCGCCTGAGATCTACGACGTCGTTGCCACAGCCTGACGTCCATCCCCCCGACATCCGCCCTGAGCCCGCCTCCTGAGGCGCGCACCTGTCTGGTTGGCAACGCCGGGCGTCAACGTCACCGGGACCCGCCGGCTGAGCGCGGCCGGTTGCACGCCGGAGCGCTGGCAGCCCAGCGCCCCTGTCCCTGGGGTGGCTGACCAGCGCCGGAGCCAGAACATGAACGGAGGCCGGCCCGAGGATCGTCCCGTTGGGTCGGGCTCCGGTGTCGCAGGGACCTCGGGCCATGTCTCAGTGCGTGTCTCAGTCGTGTCTCAGAAGGCTCCACCAGGGTCAACGGCGACCGATGACCCTCGGTGGCACAACTGCAGGCCCGCCGTCTTCTCGCGATCACCGATCATGGTCGATCAAGCTGTGGGATCGCGCGATGTGCTACGACATCTGATCGACCGGGGCGGCACAGCCCCTGACCTGTAGTCCTCGCGGCCCCCGACAGGGTTCTCCCTGACGGGGGCCGCGCTGTCTGCGGCGAGGACCAGGTGGCGCAGTGGTGCCGTGGCTCGATCCGGGTGACCACCGACCCCTCCCCGTGCAGGTCCAGGCTGTGGTGCGGTGGTCGTCTGTTCCCTCTCTCGTGCCGGCGCGGCCCCATCCACCGATGACCGACGACCGCCACGACGGCGATCGCCAGACCCCGTCAGGCCGACGTCCCCGTGTGCGCCGAGCGCTCAGCGGTCCGGAGGTGGTGACGACCGACCCGGCGACAGCGCAACCCGAGGACCAGCCGCCTGCTCGGGGGCTCGGTCGCCCCGGTCCCGGAGCGGCGGAACGAGGGGCGGTGTCACGGAGGTGGCCAGGTCCTGGAGCGCCGTACGCACCCCGTGGGCGAAGACCTCGACGTCCGGGCAGGTGTCCCGGTCGGCCACGGCGACGAGGGACAGCTGCCCGGCGTAGGACAGCGCGCCGACGCCGAGGGTGAGGTTCCCGCCGATCGGCACGACCGGGATGAGTTCCAGCAGCGGCGCGCCGGCGAGGAAGAGCCGCCGGGGCGGACCGGGCACGTTGGTGACCGACAGGTTGTACGCCCGCTGGCGGGTGGCCATGCGCCAGGCGGCCCGCTGCAGGAAGTCGACGGGCAGGGCGTTGAGCCCAGGCGAGCGGGTGCGCTGCTTGCGTGCACGGGTGTCGGCGGCGATCAGCTCCAGCCGGCGCACCGGGTCGGGCTCGCCGACCGGCAGCGGCACCGCCATCACCCCGTCCCGGTTGCCCTGCGGCCGGCCGACGCCCTCGGTGTGCAGCGACACCGGCACGAACGCCCGCAGCACCAGGCCGTCGACGGGTTCGCCCCGCGAGAGCAGCAGCTCCCGGAGGCCGCCGGCGACGGCGGTCAGCAGCACGTCGTTGACCGTGCCGCCGTGGTGGTGCGCGACCTGCCTGGCGGTGTCGAGGCCGGCGCGGACGACGACGAGCCGCCGGTGACCGCCGATCGGGCGGTTCAGACTGCTGCGCGGTGCCCGCTCGCCGAGGATGCCGGCCATCGCCGCCGGCCAGGCCCCCCGCACCCGTCGGGCGGTGGCGACGGGATGGGCCGCCCCGCGCAACGCGCGGCGCACCGTCCGGCCGCGGCGGCGCAGGTGGTCCCGCAGCAGCTCACCGGCCGGGGGCGGCTGCGCCGTCGTCCACGCCACGGCGGGCGGCGACGGCGGGTCCGGCACGGCGTCGAACAGCGCGCCCAGCGTCGCCACCCCGGCCACGCCGTCGGCGATCGCGTGGTGCACCCGGACGTAGACGCCCACCCGCCGCTGCGGGAGCCCGGTGAGGAACCACATCTGCCACAGCGGCCGGGACCGGTCGAAGGGCCGGGCGCGCAGTTCCTCCACCGCGTCCAGCAACTGTCGCTCGCCGCCGGGCGGCGGCAGCCCGACCTCGTGCACGTGGTCCGCCAGTGCGAACCGGGGCGCGTCCACCCACAGCGGCCCGCCCAGGAACCACCGCGGCGTGAGCAGCGTCCGGCGGAGTCTCGGCACCCCGGGCAGGCGGCGGGCGACCGCTTCCCGGACGGCGTCGAGGCGCAGCCGGTCGTCGGCATCCAGCAGTCGGGCGCCGTCGAGAACGGCCACCGCACCGATGTCCAACGGCCAGCCCAGCTCGTCGGGCCACAGGCCCATCCGGTCCTGCGCCGTCAACCTGTCCATCTCACCTCACCGGGCATGCCCCCCGGCCGGCGGCCGTGTCGCTCCCCGGGGCCGGCGAGCGAGGACGGTCGCGACGGCGGCTCCGGCGGCGCCCGTGGCCCACCGCCGCGGGTTCTGCCAGTCGGGTCGCTTCTCGAACGACATCAGGTCGTGGAACAACCGCGGCGGGTCGTCCTCGGTGAACACGACGCGCAGGTTCCAGCCGAACTGCGGGTGTGCGACGTGGTACACCCGCGGGTCGTCCGGATCGTCGGGGTGCAGCACCATCGCGGTGCGCATCCCCGGCACCGGCGTCAGCGGGGTCAGCACCAGCTGCCGGTGCCGGACGGCCACCTCCACTCCCGCGCCCATCGCCACCCGGGGGAACAGGTTGGTGATCGGGCCGGCGTCCGGGGCGTACCAGCCGCACAGCGCCGGCCACACCTCCGGGTGCGGGGGGACGTCGTCGCGGACGGGGTCCTCCGGCAGGCCGACCAGGAGCCGCACGAGCGCGTCGGCGAGCGGCGCGGGCGCGCCCCGGGCGTCCAGCCCGCCGGTGTTGCCCAGGACGACGACGCCGACCCCCTCGTCGGGAGCCATCCCGATCGCCGACAGGAAGCCCGAGAGGATGCCGGTCTTGCCGACGAGCGTCCGGCCCCGCTCCTCGTGCCGGTCGAAGCCCAGGCCCATGCCGGCCATCCGCGGATCGGGCCGGAAGTGCGGGCGGAACATCGACGCGACGCTCTCCGCGGCGAGCACGCGGCCGTGCTCGCCGGCGCCGCCGTGCAGCATCGCCGCCACGAGACGTGCCATGTCCGGGGCGGTCGAGCAGGCGCCGCCACTGCCGGGCGTGGGCACCTCCCGGGAGCGCACCGCCGACAGCCGGCCGCGACGCAGCGTGTACCCGGTGGCCAGCTGGACGCGCAGCCGCTCGGTGAGGACCAGCTCGGTGTCCGCCATCCCCAGCGGGCCGAAGACGTGTTCGCGCAGGTACCTGTCCAGCGGTTCGCCGGAGACGTCCTCCACGATCTGGCCGAGCGTGGCGAAGCCGTGGTTGCTGTAGGCCCATCTCGTCCCGGGTTGCACGTCCACGGGCAGGCCGTCGCGGTAGTACTCGGCCGGCGGCACGATCGAGCGGGCGACGTCCCCGGAGCCGACACCCGGGTGCCGCAGCAGGTCGGACCGCCGCCGCCAGTACCCGACGCCGCCGGTGTGGGTGAGCAGGTGGCGCACCGTGGGTTGCCGGACACCGACCCCGGTCGGGACGAGCCGGAAGGCCCGCAGGTGGTCGGCGGCCGGCGCGTCGAGGTCGACCACGCCCTGCTCGACCAGCTGCACCACCGCGACCGCGGTGAGGATCTTCGTCAGCGAGCCGACACGGAACACGGTGTGCTCGCCGACCGGGCGGCCGGAGGCGACGTCGGCCACGCCGTGGCCGAGGAACCGCGGCGGGAAGCCCTCACGGACGAGAGCGACCGCCACTCCGGCCGAGGGCCAGCGGCGCAGCACCCTCGCGATCGCGCGGTGGAGGTCGGGCTCCGCCACGGCCGGTCTGCCGCGGTCCACGTCGAGGGTGGTGGTCATGCGACTGCTCCTCTCGGCGGCGCGGATCTGTCAGGGCTGTCGCGGGTCGATGGGGGTGAGGATCCCGAGCCGGTCCTCCAGGGCCGCCGCGGCGTCCAGGCACAGGTCCTCGCGGTAGCGCGGGCCGATGACCTGCACGACCTGGGGCAGCCCGTCCGCGACGCCGACGGGCACGGCCGCCGCGGGCAGGCCGAGCGCGTTGACCGCGATCGCCATGCGCATGCTGCGCATGGTGTCGGTGACGGCGCCGTCGCCGAGATCGGTGCCGACCCGGAAGGGGACCTCCGTGGACACCGGGGCCACGACGAGCGGATGGGTCTGCTGGAACTCGCCCCAGCGACGCAGCAGGGAGTGCCGGGTGGCGAAGCCCTCCATCGCCGCCACCGGGTCCACGTCCCCGAGGGCCGCGTAGAACTCCGCCAGGAACCGCCGGGTCTCGGCCGGCCACAGCGGCGCCAACGCCGGCAGCGCGGCCCGCATCTCCGGGGTGTTCAGCATGGCCAGGTCCGTTCTGGCCGCCACGTCGATCGAGGGCGGCTCGACCTCCTCGACGACGTAGCCGGCGTCCGCGAGGACCCGGCCGGCCTTCCGGACGCCGTCGCGTACCTGCTGGTCCGTGCCCTGCCCGGCGGGGTCGAGCACCAGGGCCACCCGGATCGGCTGTTCGGGTGCGGGGCCGCGCAGCGGTGCCGGCACCGACCACGGGTCGCGCCAGGTGGGCCCGGCCATCACCTCGAGCGCGGTCCGCAGGTCCGCCACGCGCCGGGCCATCGGGCCGACCACGATCGTCAGCTGGGCGCCGATCGGTGCGAACTCCGGCCCCGGGACGCTCGACGCGTCGGGGATGCGACCCAGGGTGGGCTTGAGCGTGCTCACCCCGCAGCACTGCGCCGGGGAGCGCAGGGATCCGAGCCCGTCACTGCCGAGCCCGAGCGGGGTCATCCCGGTCGCCACCGCGGCGGCGTCCCCGCCGCTGGAGGCGCCGGCGGTGCGCGAGCGGTCCCACGGGTTCACCGTCGCGCCCCACAGCTCGCTCTCGCAGTGCCAGCGCACCCCGGAGGAGGCCAGGTTGGTGCGGCCGATCGGGATGGCCCCGGCGGCCTCCAGCCGCTCGACGGCGGGCGCGTCCCGGGCCGGGTACGCCCCGGCCAGCGCCCGCAGGCCCTGCGTGGTCGGCGTGCCGGCCAGGTCGATGAGCCCCTTGACGGTGAACGGGACGCCGTGCAGCGGCCCCAGCTCGTCGCCGCCGGCGACGGCCCGGTCGGCCGCGTCCGCCGCGGCGAGCGCCTGCTCACCCAGGACGACGACGACGGCGTTGACGGCGGGGTCCACCGCCTCGATCCGTCGCAGGTGCGCCTCGACGACCTCCCGGCAGGAGGCCTCCCGGGACCGGATCGCCGCGGCCAGCTCCACCGCACCCAGCTGCCACAGCTCCGTGGCGGTGACGGTCATCGCGGCCTCCGGAGGGAGGGTGGTCAGGACGGCAGGGGTCCCGCCGGCGACGCGGCACCGGACGGCGCGGTGATGCGGAAGACCGGATAGCGCGGTGCGATCCGCTCGAACTCCTGCAGCGGAGCCCGGCGGTCGAGCGGGAAGTGCGCCCGGGCACCGGGGGCGAGGTCGAGGTACCGGCGCAGGACCGGCGCCCGGCGAGCCGGTTCGACCTCCTGGAGGCGGACCTCCTGCCGGCCGCGGTGCCGCAGCACGGCGCGGCCGTGCGCGGCCCGGACGTTGCGCACCCACTGGGAGTCCTCGCCCAGCATCGAGACCAGATAGCGCCCACCGTCGAGGTCGGCCACCACCACCGGCAGGGAGACGATCCGACCGGTCCGCCGGCCGGTCACCTCCAGCACGACGATCCGCGACGGGCCGACACCCCGCGCCGCGAGTGCGGCCTGGGCCCGGTTGAGCAGGCCGGCCAGCCGGTGCGGCCGCCTTCCCCGGTACATCCAGCGCCGCCACCGGGAGACCTCGGTGCGCGATGTGGTCACTTCCCCTCCACTCCTCGCTGGGGGCAGCGTGGCCGCCGTCGAGAGGTCCGGACAGTGGCTCACGGCACCACCCCGGTGCGCCGTTGGTCCCGCGCCGCCGTCGGCTCGCCCCGTGCACCTCCGCGGCAGGCAGCCACACCCCGCGGACCCCGGGCGGTGCACCACAGTGGACCCATGAGCCCGCTCGACGTCGTCGACCTGCACCGGCTCGCCGGTGAACTGCGCGAGCGGGCGGCCGCGGCCCCCGCCGGGCGCGCCGCCCGCACGCTGCCGCACCCGGTCGACGGGCTGCGGCAGACGGTCATCGCCCTGCGCGGCGGTGCCGCCCTGGACGAGCACGAGAGCCCGGGTGCGGCCAGCCTCCTCGTCCTGCGCGGGCGGGTCCGTCTGGTCGCCGGCGACGACGTCGCCGAGCTCGGGACCCACCAGGCCGCTCCCGTCCCCGACCGGCGGCACGGCGTGCTGGCCCACGAGGACAGCGTCCTCCTGCTCAGCGTCGCCGTTCCGGTGCACGCCTGACCGGCACCTCGCGCGACCGACCGCGGAGCACCCGGCGTTCGCAGCACAGGACCTCCGTCCCTGTCCGGACCACGGGCTCACCGAGAGCATCCAGCCGGGACGGCACCGGGAGGCAGCGGATGGGTGCAGGGACCGTGCTCAGGTCGGGACTCCGTGGAGTCGGGCGGCTCGCGGGCCTGCCGTTCCGGGGCATCAGGCACCTCGCCTCGTGGGTGCGTCACTCGCAGGCCGACACCGAGGCCGTGTACGGGTCCAACCCCAACGGCCTCCCGCCCGAGGACCGGGTCACGAAGGCGGCGGTCATCGCGCACGGCCTGGGCAGCGGAGGGGGCGGAGGCGGGATGGCCTGACGGCTGCCACAGGCCCCGGAGTCGCCGACGCGCCCCCGTGGCCGGGTGCCGACGGCGCCGTCGGCGCCGCGCCGCTGCCGCACCACCGACGTGCTCGTCACCCGGGACCCGGACGTGGTCGGGGTGGACGCCGGCGGGGAAGGCCGGCTGCGGATCGCGCCGGCGAACAGGTGCTGCTCGGGCCAGCTCCAGTGTCCTCGCCAGGAGATGTCCCGAGAGAATCCGGCCCGGGATGTCGAGACCGGCCGGCCGGCTCCGTCCCAGGGCAGATGCGGCCGACGGAGCCGCACCGGACCAGGGAGGACCCCATGGCCAAGTACCTGCTCCTCAAGCACTACCGCGGCGCCCCCGCAGCGGTGAACGACGTCCCGATGGACCAGTGGACCCCGGAGGAGGTCGACCGGCACGTGCAGTACATGGCCGACTTCGCCGCCCGGCTGGAGGGCACCGGCGAGTACGTCGACGGTCAGGCGCTCTCGCCCGAGGGCACGTTCGTCCGGTACGACGGCGAGGGCCGGCCGCCGGTCACCGACGGGCCGTTCGCGGAGACCAAGGACCTGATCGCCGGGTGGATGGTGATCGACGTCGACAGCTACGAGCGCGCGCTCGAGCTCGCCGGCGAGCTGTCGGCGGCCCCCGGGGCCGGCGGGAAGCCGATCCACGAGTGGCTCGAGGTGCGCCCGTTCCTCGGCGCGCCCCAGACCGTCTCCGAGTGACCGGGCCGGCCAGGTCGGACGCGGCGGTGGACGAGCTGCTGCTGCGGGAGCTGACGCCCGCGGTGATCGGCGTCCTCGTGCGGCGCGGGGTCGACTTCGCGACGGCCGAGGACGCCGTGCAGGAGGCCCTCGTCCAGGCCACGCTGACCTGGCCGGACCGGCCCCCGGCCGACCCGCGGGGCTGGCTGGTCACCGTCGCCTGGCGCAAGTTCCTCGACGCCGCACGCTCCCAGGCGTCCCGGAGCGAGCGGGAGCAGCGGGTCGCGGCCGAGCCACCGCCCGGGCCGGCCGAGACGGCGGACGACACGCTGCAGCTGTTCTTCCTCTGCGCCCACCCGTCGCTGACCCCGGCCTCCGCGGTCGCCCTGACGCTGCGCGCCGTCGGCGGCCTGACCACCCGGCAGATCGCGCAGGCCCACCTGGTGCCCGAGGCGACGATGGCGCAGCGGATCAGCCGGGCCAAGCGCACGGTCGCGGGCGTCCGGTTCGACGAGCCGGGCGACCTCGCGACCGTGCGCCGGGTGCTCTACCTGGTCTTCAACGAGGGCTACACCGGCGACGTCGACCTGGCCGCCGAGGCGATCCGGCTCACCCGCCAGCTCGCCTCGATGACCGACGACGAGGAGACCGCGGGCCTGCTGGCGCTGATGCTGCTGCACCACGCCCGGCGTCCGGCGCGGACCCGGCCCGACGGCACCCTGGTGCCCCTGGCCGAGCAGGACCGCTCCCGCTGGGACACCGCGCTGATCGCCGAGGGCGTCGCCGTCCTGCAGGCGGCGCTGGCCCGGGACCGGCTCGGCGAGTTCCAGGCGCAGGCCGCCGTCGCCGCCCTGCACGCCGACGCGCTCCGCGCCGAGGAGACCGACTGGGTGCAGATCGTCAGCTGGTACGACGAACTGCTCCGCCTCACCGGGAGCCCGGTCGTGCAGCTCAACCGGGCCGTCGCGGTCGGCGAGGCCGACGGCCCGGCGGCCGGCCTGGCCGCCCTCGCCGCGGTCGACCCCGGCCTGCCCCGGTACGCCGCGGCGTCGGCGTACCTGCACGAGAGGGCGGGCGACCTGCACACCGCGGCACGGCTGTACGCCGACGCCGCCCGGTCCGCGCCCGACCTCGCCGAACGGCACCACCTCACCCGGCAGGCGGCCCGGCTGGGCCAGGCGCTGCGGGAGTGAGCGGACTCGGCACCGACGGGGTCAGGTCAGTGCAGTGGCCAGCGGCCGCCCGACCTCGACGACGTAGGTGCTGAGCATGTGGCCGGTGCCCGGGCCCAGGTCGCGGGCGTTGTGCGGCGTGCCGGGCGGGATGAGGAACCCGCCGCCGGCGTGCAGCGTGACCGTCGGCCGGCCCCGGACCTGCATCTCCACCGTGCCGGCGACGATGTAGCCGACCTCCTCCCCGGGGTGGGTGTGCCAGCCCGACTCCACGCCGACCGGGATCTCGGTGAGGACCTGCACGACCTCCCGGCCCGGGAGCGAGAACGGGCCGCGCTGGACCTCGGTGCGCTTGAGCCGCCCGGCCAGGTCGTCGGCCGGGGGCGGGGCGGTCGTCTCGGGCTCGTGGACCATGGCCGGGCTCCTCCGCGGGGTCGGGTGCGGGGACGACCCTGGCGCCAGGAGCGGGCAGGCGCATCGGTCACCTGACCGTGGCGGTGTCCGCCCCGCCCGGACACGGCGACGGGCCGGTGACCCCGCGGGGGGTCACCGGCCCGTCCGTGGAGGGCGCCGGGATCAGGCGGCTGCGGGCTGGCGCAGGTCGGCGTCGACCCCGCCGGTCCCGCCGGGCAGCGGCCCGGCGGCGGGGCCGCCGCGGAACCGCTCCAGGTCGAGGATGCCCTCGCGCTTGGCCACGATCGTCGGGACCAGCGCCTGGCCCGCGACGTTCACCGCGGTGCGGCCCATGTCCAGGATCGGGTCGATGGCCAGCAGCAGGCCGACGCCGGCCAGCGGCAGCCCGAGGGTGGACAGCGTCAGGGTCAGCATGACCACCGCGCCGGTCACGCCGGCGGTGGCGGCGGAGCCGACGACCGACACCAGCGCGATGAGCAGGTAGTCGGTCAGCGAGAGGTCCACGCCGAAGAACTGCGCCACGAAGATCGCCGCGAGCGCCGGGTAGATCGCCGCGCAGCCGTCCATCTTCGTCGTGGCGCCCAGCGGCACGGCGAAGGAGGCGTAGGCCCGCGGCACCCCGAGGCTCTGCTCGGTGACCCGCTCGGTCACCGGCAGGGTGCCGATCGAGGAGCGGGAGACGAAGGCGAGCTGGATGGCCGGCCACGCCCCGGCGAACCACCGCAGCGGCGAGAGGCCGTGCAGGCGCAGCAGCACCGGGTAGACGACGAAGAGCACCAGCGCGAGGCCGGCGTAGACGGCGCCGGCGAAGACGCTCAGCGAGCCCAGCGACTCCCAGCCGTAGCTGGCGACGGCGTTGCCGATCAGGCCGACGGTGCCGATCGGGGCCAGCAGGATGACCCACCACAGCAGCTTCTGGACGACGGCCAGCGCCGAGCGGACCAGGCCGAGGAACGGCTCGGCCGGCTCGCCGACCTTCAGCACCGCGACGCCGATCGCGACCGACAGCACGATCAGCTGCAGCACGTTGAACGACAGGCTGCCGTCGGCACCGGTCTGGAGCCCCAGGATGTTGCCCGGCACGAGCCCGGTGAGGAAGTCCCACCAGCCGCCGGTCTTCTCGGGTGCGGCCGCGGTCGCGGCGTCGACGGAGCTGTTGCGGCCGGGCTCGGTGAGCAGGCCGAGGCCGATGCCGATGGACACGGCGATCAGCGCGGTGATGCCGAACCAGAGCAGCGTCTGGCCGGCCAGGCGCGCGGCGTTCGACACCTGCTTGAGGTTGGCGATGCTGACGATCACCGCGGTCACGACCAGCGGCGGGACGAGGACCTTCAGCAGCGTGACGAAGGTGTCGCCGATGGTCTGCAGGGTGCTGGTGAGCCAGTTGGGCGTGCCGTCGGCGACGGGGCCGAGGTCGCGGGCCACGAGGCCCAGGGCGACGCCCACCACGAGGGCGAGGAGGACCTGCGCCGCGAACGGGACGCGGCGGAGACGTGCGAGCACGGACGTGCCTTTCCGGGGAGGGGTTCGAGCGGGGACGACGCGGACGGCGGCGTCAGCCGGCGCTCGTCACCCGGCACAGGTCCAGCTCACGGCACCGCGTGAGCCCCCAGACGTTCCGCACGAGGGGGTCAATGCGGAGCGAGGACCGCGGCATCCCGGCTGTGCGCGGTCTCACCCCGGCGACCGGCTCAGGCGGCGTCGTCCTCGACCGCGGGTGCGTCCCCGGAGGCGGCCTCGGCCTCCAGGCCGACCATCACCTCGTTGGTCTGCAGGGTGACCAGCCAGGCCAGCGCGTGGTCCTCCACCGGCCGGCCCGAGACCTGTGCGATCGCGTCGAGCTGGGCGGCGACCAGGCCGCGGGCGGCCTGGTAGACGTGGGCGGCGGTGACCGCGGTCCCCAGCTCGGCCAGCCACAGCCGGCCGTCGGGCAGGACCCGGACCTCCGGCTGGCTGCCCACGTGCAGGTCGGCGGCGGCGCTGGCCACCACGGACATGCCGGCGCGCAGCTCGGTCAGCCGGCGGTCGTGGTCGGGCGATGACGGCACGGACATCGGGTGCCTCCTCGGACGGGCCCGCGGGCTGCGGGTCGTGTCCTCAGGGTCGGCAGTCGCCCGGCCGGACCCCGTGGCCCGCGGGGCGGGAGGGGACGCCCGGGACGGGCGGGACGAACCGTTGCGCGGACGACTCGCGCGGACGGTCCTTCCCCGGACGCCGGTCGCCCTGCACCATGCCGCCCCGTGATCAACCGCCCCGGGTGCACCCGACGCCGAGCCCACCGACGGTCGAAGGGGTCCAGCGGCTCCTCCTGCGACGGATGCGACGAGGGCTGCGACGCCATCGGCCTGTTCAGCCTGCTGTGGCTGGCGCTGCCCGCGGCCC
Source organism: Geodermatophilus sp. SYSU D00710 (assembly GCF_054050195.1). Lineage (NCBI taxonomy): Bacteria > Bacillati > Actinomycetota > Actinomycetes > Geodermatophilales > Geodermatophilaceae > Geodermatophilus > Geodermatophilus sp. SYSU D00710. Next base: position 32,986 of record NZ_JBJGYX010000020.1, on the reverse strand, counting down.
TGGTCACCCCGGCGCCGGCCGGCACGCCTCGGGCGGCGCGGTGGCCGGTCCGGTTCGTCGTCGCCTACCGCGAGCGGGTCAGCCCCACCCGCCTGCCGGTCTGCCGGTTCACGCCGACCTGCTCGACCTACGGCCTGGAGGCGCTGCGCACGCACGGCGCGCTGCGTGGCGGGTGGCTCACCGCGCGCCGGCTGCGCCGCTGCCGGCCGGGCGCCGGCGGCAGCGACCCGGTGCTGCCGCGGGCGTAGCCGGGCGGGGGCGGGGCGGTCCGGCCGTCAGTGGCGCGACCACGGCCGGATGCCCCGCTCCCCCGACACCAGGCGCTCGAGCGCGGCGTAGACGGCCAGCCCGGGCAGCACCAGCAGCGAGGGCGGCAGCACCAGCGGCGCGGCCAGCAGGGAGATGGCCAGCACGCCCGGCGCCGTCAGCAGCCACCCGCGCCGTCGTTCCGGATCGGCCAGCGCTCCCCACCGGACGCCGGTCCACATCAGCCACCGCAGCAGCACCGGGACGTCGGCCTCGCGCATCGCGCGGCGGAACACCCCGTCGGCCTGCCGGGAGGTGACCGCGCCGGTGGCGATCCCCACCGTGCACAGCCAGTCGTGCAGCACCGCCGCGAGGGTGTAGCGACCGGCCCTCGGCACCAGCCAGAGCACCGGGCGCGGCACGGTGGCCAGGTCGGTGGAGAAGCCCGCCGGCACGACGAAGCGGTCGCGCCGGCCGACGTAGGTCAGCGGCTCCACGAGGGTCCAGCCGTCGGCGCCGGTGGTGCGCAGGACCGCCGACGGCGGGTCGAAGGGCACGGCCGCCTCACCCGGTCCGCTCGTCGACCATGCGGGCGGCGACCCGCCGGATCCGGTCGGCCTGCCGGGAGAGCACCAGGTCCAGCGCCCGGTTGACGGGGAAGACCTCGCCCAGCCGGGCCAGTCCCATGACCCGCGGGACGGCGACCGAGCGCGACCAGTACGACGTCAGGCAGCCGGCGACGCGGTCGGCGACCCGCTCGGTCGCGACGCCCGGGGTCAGCCGGCCGCGGGCGTCGTCGTCGGAGGCCGGGGGCGACCCGTGCCCCCGCGCCATCCACTCGGTGGCCACCGGCCCGGGCAGGACCGCGTGCACCCGGACCCCGCGGGCGGTGACCTCCCGCCGCAGGCCGGAGAGGAACCCCTGCACCCCCGCCTTGGTGGCCGAGTAGACGGTCAGCGGCGGCACCTGCGCCAGCCCGGCCGAGGAGCTGACCACGAGCAGGTCACCCCGCCCGCGGCCGGCCGCCGCGGCGAGCAGGTGAGGCAGCGCCAGCCGGGTCAGGTCCACGACCCCGGTCAGGTTGGTCGCCACCATGCCCTCGACCACCTCCCGGGGCGTGTCCTCCACCAGGGCGGCGTAGGCCAGCCCGGCGTTGAGGACGACGGCGTCGAGCCGGCCGTGCTCGGCCAGCGCCCGCTGCACGAGCCGCTCCCGGTCGTCGGCCCGGGCGACGTCGGCGACCACCCCGGTGACCCCGGGCAGGCTCGTGACCGCCTCCCCGAGCCGGTCGCCGTCGCGGGCGCAGGTGACCACCCGCGCCCCCGCTCCGGCCAGCCGGGCGACGGTGGCACGGCCGATGCCGGCGCTGCCGCCGGTGACGAGGACGACGCGGTCGCGCAGGTCTGCCATGGCCGGGCACTACCCGGGGCGACATCACATCGTGCGCGGTGCATCGAAGTGGGGACCGCTGGGCATGGTGATCACATGCGCGTTCCGGAGTCCCGGGGTCCCCTGACCGCTGCCCTGGGCGACGACCTGCTCGCCGGCGAGGTGGCGGCCGCCACCGTCGAGCTGGCCCGTGAGACCGCGCAGGCCGCGGCCGCGCCGCTGCTCGACGACGACCTGCAGGTGGCGCTGGCGGTCTGCTACGAGCTGCACTACCGCGGGTTCGACGGCGTGGACGACGCACTCGAGTGGGACCCGGACCTGATCACGCTGCGCGGGCACCTGGAGCGTCGGCACCTGGCCGCCCTGCGGGAGCTGACCGGCCCGACGGTGGCGACCGGCGACCCGGTGGACCGGCAGCTGGCCGCGCTGATCGCCGCCGACGGCGGCCCCTCGCTGTCGCGGTACATGGCCCGGCACGGCACGCCCGAGCAGTGGCGGGAGTACCTGACGCTGCGGTCGGTCTACCACCTCAAGGAGGGTGACCCGCACACCTTCGCCGTCCCGCGGCTGTCCGGCCGGGCGAAGGCCGCGATGGTGGAGATCCAGGCCGACGAGTACGGCGGGGGCTCCGCCGAGCGCATGCACAGCGAGCTGTTCGCCGGGATGATGCGCGACCTCGGCCTCGACGCCCGCTACGGCGCGCTGTGGGACGTCGCCCCGGCGGTCGCGTTCACCTCGGTGAACACGATGTCGCTGTTCGGCCTGCACCGTCGCTGGCGGGCCGCGGCGCTGGGCCACCTGGCCTGTGTGGAGATGACCTCCTCCGAGCCCAGCCGCCGCTACTCCTCGGGCCTGCGCCGCCTGGGCCACGACGAGCGCACGACCGTCTTCTACGACGAGCACGTCGAGGCCGACGCCGTCCACGAGCAGATCGCCGCGGTCGACATGTGCGGCTCGCTCGTCGCCGAGGACCCCGCCCTGGCCGACGACGTCATCTTCGGCGCCGCGTGCTCCCTGGCGCTCGACGGGCTGGCCGCCGGTCACCTCCTGGGCGCCTGGGAGGCCGGTTCCTCGGCGCTGCGCGGGGAGCCGTCACTGGTCGCCTGACGCAGGCCCCTGCGGAAGGCCCGCCCGTCGTCAGCCGGGCTCGGGGCCCGGCCGGTCCGCGCTGTGGAGCGCCGCGGCCGGGCGCGGCCGGCTCGGCGCGCTGGGCGCGGCGAACCCCGAGCGCTTGTGGGTGCCGTCGCAGAACGGCTTGATGCCCGACTTCCCGCAGCGGCACAGCGCCACCGTCCGGCGCCCGGGGTCGATCTCGGCGCCGTCCTGGTCGACCAGCCGGAAGTCGCCGCGGACGATGAGCGGCCCGTCGCGGTAGGGCGTGATGGTGGCGCCGGCCGCGGAGGAGTCCGCGGTGGCGTCGTCGGACGGGTGGTCGGTCGGGTCGTCGGCGGGGACGGCGGAGCTCACTCCCCCAGCGTGCCCCGCCGCGGCACCCGGCACACCCGCCGGTCAGCCCTCGGCGGGATAGCCGTAGAACACCTGCTCGACGACGCCGCGCGCGTGCCGGGTGGTGCGGCGGTAGTCGTCGAGGAACCGCCCGGGGTCGACGTCGGGCCCGCAGCCGCTGGCCCGCGCCACCCCGGCCAGCTCCAGCCCGGGCCGGGGCAGCTGGTCGCTGGGCCGGCCGCGGACCAGGAAGACGGCGTTGCGCGCCCGGCTGGCCAGCTCCCACGCCTCCCGCAGCGCGTCGGCCTGCGCGCGCTCGACCAGCCCGGCAGCGGTCAGCTGCGCGAGCGCCCCGACCGTCGAGGTCAACCGCAACGACGGCACCCGGGCGGCGTGCTGCAGCTGCAGGAGCTGGACGGTCCACTCGACGTCGGCCAGCCCGCCGCGGCCGAGCTTGGTGTGGGTGGCGGGGTCGGCGCCACGGGGCAGCCGCTCGCGCTCGACCCGCGCCTTGATCCGGCGGATCTCGGCGACCTGGGCGTCGGTGAGGCCGGCGGCGGGGTAGCGCAGCGGGTCGACCAGCTCGACGAACGCCGCCCCGAGCTCCGGGCTGCCGGCCACCGGCACCGCCCGCAGCAGCGCCTGCACCTCCCACACCGACACCCAGCGCTCGTAGTACTCGCGGAAGGCGTCGAGGCTGCGGACGAGCGCGCCCTGCCGGCCCTCGGGTCGCAGGTCGGCGTCGATCTCGAACGCCGGGTCGGGCGCGGGCTCGGCGAGCAGCCGGCGCAGCGTGTGCGCGACGGCGTTCGCGGCCTGGGTCGCCGAGCCCTCGTCGGTGCCGGGCCGCGCCCGGTGCACGAAGAGGACGTCGGCGTCGGAGCCGTAGCCCATCTCGCCGCCGCCGAGCCGGCCCATGCCGATGACGGCGAGCTCGACCGGCACGTCCTCGGCGGCGACCCCGGCCTCCCGGGCCCACGCGCGGACGGCGACGTCGAGACCGGCCTGCAGGGCGGCGACGGCGACGTCGGTGAGCGCCTGCCCGACCCGGACGACGTCGAGCCGGCCGAGCAGGTCGGCCGCGGCGATCCGCAGCAGCTCCTGCCGGCGCTGGGCCCGCAGCACGCCGATCGCGGCCTGCGGGTCGGCCGACCGGGCGGCGGCGGCCCGCCAGGCCCCGGCCAGCGTCGCGGCGGCCCGCGGCTCGAGCTCGTCGTCGTCGGCGAGGATGCGCAGCGCCTCGGGGGTGCGGGTGAGCAGCGCGGCCACGTACTGGCTGGAGCCGAGCAGCCGCGCCAGCCGCTCGGCCACCTGCCCCTCGTCGCGCAGCAGCCGCAGGTACCACTGGTTGCCGCCGAGGGCCTCGCTGACCTGCCGGTAGGCGAGCAGCCCGGCGTCGGGGTCGGCGCAGTCGGCGAGGGTCTGCAGCACGACCGGCAGCAGGTACTTCTGCATCGACGCCGAGCGCGACACCCCGCCGGTCAGCGCCGCCATGTGCCGCAGCGCGCCCGGCGGGTCGGCGAAGCCCAGCGCGCGCAGCCAGTCACCGGCCGCCTCGCTGCCCAGCTGCGCGGCCTCGGCCGGCACCCGGGCCACGGCCGACAGCAGCGGCCGGTAGAAGAGCTTCTCGTGCAGCCGGCGCACCTCGCGGGTGTGCAGCGCCAGCTCGGCGCGCAGCACGTCGACGGCGCTGCCGCGGGGGTCGGGCTTGTAGCCCAGCGACCGGGCCAGCCAGCGCAGCTGCTGCTCGTCGGTGGGCAGCAGGTGGGTGCGCCGCAGCCGCAGCAGCTGGAGCCGGTGCTCCACGGTGCGCAGGAACCGGTAGGAGGCGATGAGCGTGTCGGCGTCGTCGCGGCCGACGTAGCCGCCGGCCCGCAGCGCGGCCAGCGCCGGGAGCGTGCCGCCGACCCGCAGCCGGACGTCGACCCGGCCGTGCACCAGCTGCAGCAGCTGGACGGCGAACTCGACGTCGCGCAGCCCGCCGCGGCCGAGCTTGAGCTCCCGCTCGACCTGGGCCGGCGGGATGTTGTCCTCCACCCGCCGGCGCATCGCCTGCACCTCGGCGACGAAGCCGGGGCGGTCGCCGGCCTGCCACACCAGCGGGAACAGCTCGTCGACGTAGGACCGGCCCAGGTCGGGGTCGCCGGCCACCGGGCGCATCTTGAGCAGGGCCTGGAACTCCCAGGTGCTGGCCCACTGCCGGTAGTAGGCGGCGTGGCCGGACAGCGTGCGCACCAGCGGCCCGGCCTTGCCCTCCGGGCGCAGCGCGGCGTCGACCTCCCAGGCCGCCTGCCCGCAGATCCGCATGAGCGCGGCGGCCACCCGGGTCGCGCTCTGCACGGCCGGCGCCTCCGGCTCGCTGGGGTCGACCGGCTCGGCCACGAACACGACGTCGACGTCGCTGACGTAGTTGAGCTCCCGGCCGCCGCACTTGCCCAGCCCGATGACCGCCAGCCGGCAGGGAGCCGCGCCCTCGGGCTGTTCGGCCACGGCGATCGCCAGCCCGGCGGTGAGCACCGCGGCGGCGATGTCGGCGAGCTCGGCGGCGACGTCCTCGGCCGACAGCCCCTCCCCCAGGTCGCGCCCGGCCAGGGACAGCACCGCCCGTCGGTGGGCCAGCCGCAGCGCGGCCACCCGCTGCGGCGAGGCGTCGGGCGCGGCCCGGCCGAGCCGGATCCCCCACGGCGGGTCGTCGGGGTCGGCGCCGACGGCGACCAGCAGGTCCCGCTCGAGTGCCAGCGCGGTGGGCCGCACCGGGCCCCGGCTGTCGGCGTCGAGGACCGTCCAGTCGCCGGGGTGGGCGGCGAGGTGGTCGGCCAGGCCGGCGCTCGCGCCCAGGACCGACAGCAGCCGGGCGCGCAGCACGGCCGAGCCGCGCAGCCGGGCGAGGAGCGCCGCGGCCGAGCCGCCGGTGGGGTCGGCGGCGTCGAGGGCCTCGACCAGCCGGGTGAGCGAGCGGACGGCGAGGTCGGGGTCGCCGGCACGGGCCAGCGCGGACACCACCGAGCCGGCCTCCGGGTCGGCGGGCTCGTTGCGGTCGAGGTCCCACAGCCCCAGCGCGGGGTCGGACAGCAGCAGCGCCGCCCGCTCGCCGTCGTGGAAGCCGAACCGGGCCAGCCGCACGACCGCGCGGCGGGGTACCTCCCGGGACGCGGTCACCGGCTCAGACCGGGGCCCCGTGGCCGGCGCGCACCAGGTCGGCGAAGCGGGCGGCGAACGGTGCCCAGACCTCCTCGAGGTCGGGGTGCACCGCGTCGGTCAGCCGGACCAGCGTCTCGCGGTCCCACGGGCTCGCCGCGACGCCGACGGTGTCCCGCTCGGCCCACTCGCGCACGATCTCCGGCGTCGTCTCGATGTGGAACTGCAACCCGTAGACCCGCCGGCCCACCCGGAAGGCCTGGTGGACGTAGACCGGGCTGCTCGCCAGCAGGGTGGCCCCGGGCGGCAGCTCGCAGACCTCGTCGTGGTGGAACTGGATGACGTCGGGCGAGAGCGGGAGCGGGCCGAACACCGGGTCGTCGGCGGCAGCGTCGCGCTTGGCCACCAGCAGCGCCCCGACCTCGGGGCCCTCGACGCCCTCGCGCACCCGCCCGCCGCCGGCCTGGGCCAGCAGCTGCGCGCCCAGGCACACCGCCAGCGTGGGGGCGTCGTCGGCCAGGGCCTTCGCCAGCAGCGCGCGGACCGGCTCCAGCTCGGTGGCGCCGTCGTCGACGCTGGACTGCGGGCCGCCCATGACGACCAGCCCGTCGAAACCGGCCAGGTCGGCGGGGACCTCGTCGCCGGCGTCGAGGTGCCGCTCGTCGAGGTCCAGCCCGGCCGCGCGCAGCCAGTCGGCCAGGCGCGCGGGCGGGGCGGTCTCGCTGGGGACGACGACGAGCAGGCGGGGACGGTCCGGCACGGCGTCGAGGTTAGTAGAAGGACCTCGTCGCCCCCGCGCCTCGCAGGTGCCCTCACCGCGGTGTCGGCGCCTACGGGTGCCTTTGTCGCGACAATGGCTCTACAGGCCCGGGAGGTAGCGCTTGAGCTCGAAGGGCGTCACGTTCTGGCGGTAGGAGTTGAACTCCTCCCACTTGTTGCGGAGGAAGAACTCGAACACGTGCTCGCCGAGGGTCTCGGCCACGAGCTCGCTGCCCTGCATCGCCGTCAGCGCCTCGCCCAGGGACACCGGCAGGTCCTCGTACCCGGCGGCGCGGCGCTCGGTGTCGGTGAGTGACCAGACGTCGTCCTCGGCCTCGGGCGGCAGCTCGTAGCCCTTCTCGATGCCCCGCAGCCCGGCGGCCAGCAGCACGGCGAAGGTGAGGTAGGGGTTGCACGCGGAGTCCGGCGAGCGGACCTCGATCCGCGCCGACTGCCCCTTGTTCGGCTTGTAGGAGGGCAGCCGGACCAGCGCCGAGCGGTTGGCCCGGCCCCAGGTGGCCGCCGTCGGCGCCTCGGTGCCGGCCAGCAGCCGCCGGTAGGAGTTGACCGTCTGGTTGGTGACGGCGGTGAACTCGCGGGCGTGGGTGAGCAGGCCGGCGATGAACTGCCGCCCGGTGGCCGAGAGCCGGATCGGGTCGGCGGGGTCGTGGAAGGCGTTGCGGTCGCCCTCGAACAGCGACACGTGGGTGTGCATCGCCGAGCCGGCCAGGTCGGTGAACGGCTTGGGCATGAAGGTGGCGTGCACGCCCTGGGCCAGGGCGACCTCGCGGACGACGTGCCGCAGCGTCATCACGTTGTCGGCCATCGACAGCGCGTCGGCGTAGCGCAGGTCGATCTCCTGCTGGCCCGGCGCGACCTCGTGGTGGCTGAACTCCACCGAGATCCCCATGGCCTCCAGCGCGAAGACCGCCTCGCGCCGGAAGTCGTGGGCCACGTTGTGCGTGGACAGGTCGAAGTAGCCGCCGGTGTCGGCGGGCTCGGGCGGGCTGCCGTCGGTGGGCAGGTCCTTGAGCAGGAAGAACTCGACCTCGGGGTGGGTGTAGAAGGTGAAGCCCATCTCGGCGGCCTTCGACAGCGCCCGGCGCAGCACGTGCCGCGGGTCGGCCCAGGCCGGCGACCCGTCGGGCAGCGTGATGTCGCAGAACATCCGCGCGGTGTCGCTGGGCCGCCCGTGGGTCGCGGGCATCACCTGGAACGTGCCCGGGTCGGGCTTGGCGAGCATGTCGGACTCGTAGACCCGCGCGAAGCCCTCGATGGCCGAGCCGTCGAAGCCGATGCCCTCGGCGAAGGCGGCCTCGATCTCGGCCGGCGCGACGGCGACGGCCTTGAGGTAGCCCGAGACGTCGGTGAACCACAGCCGCACGAAGCGGATGTCGCGTTCCTCGAGGGTGCGCAGGACGAACTCCTGCTGTCGGTCCATGCTGGCCATGATCGGGTCCGCTCGTGTCCGGGGTGTGACGTCGGTGCACAGCCTGCCCGCTCCGGGCGCCGGGCACACCGGCACCCCGCCCCCTCCCGAGGAGACCGCCGTGACCCCCGCCCCGACCGTCCGCCGCGCCGGTCCCGACGACGCCGCGGCCGTGGTCGCGATGGTCGGCGAGATCGCCGCGCTCGAGGGCGACCCCTTCGACGGCACCGAGCAGCGGTGGGCGCAGCTGCTGGCACGCGGCGACGTCGTCGTGCTGCTCGCCGAGCGCGGCGGCGAGCCGGCCGGCTACGTCTCCGCCGTCCGCCGGCTGCACCTGTGGCTGGGCACCGACGTGCTGGCGCTCGACGACCTGTTCGTCCGGGACGGGCACCGCGACGCCGGGGTCGGCCGGCTCCTGATGGCCGAGCTGGCCCGGCTGGCCACCGCCGAGGACCTCGTCGTGCGGTGGGAGGTCCGCGAGGACAACACGGCAGCGCAGCGGTTCTACCGCCGCCTGGGCGCCGTGCTGCGGACCAAGGTCGTCGTCTGGTGGCCACCGACCGCCCAGCGGGCGTTCCTCGGCGACTGACCGGCGCTGGCAGGATCCCGGCGGACGGCGGCCGTCCTGCCGCTGGTGGCGTGCGCCCGCGGTCGGCCAGGCTGCCCGCCGTGACCACGACGCCCATCCTCACGGACACCGACCCGGCCGAGCAGGTCGCGGCCGCCTCCACCGCGCTGGCCGAGCAGCAGCGCCGGGTGGCCGCCCTCCTGACCCGGGCCGCCGGGCGGCCCGTGCGGCCCCTCGCGCCGGAGGACCGCCGGCGCCTGGTGCGGCGGGGGCACTTCCCGGAGTACGCGACCGAGCTGGACTGGACCGCCTGGGACGTCGCCGGCCACCTGCGCGACAGCGCGCGGGTCTTCACCGACCGGATCGAGCGGATCGGCCGCGGCACCCGTCCGGCGCTGCCCGACTTCGTCCCCGACGCCCCCGAGCGGGTGGCCGGCTACCGCGCCACCCCGCCGGCGGTGCTGGTGGCCGAGCTGGCGGTCGCCCAGGCCGGGCTGCTGCGGGCCGTCCGGACGGTCCGTCCCGACCGGCTGGACGCGGTCGGGGTGCACGAGGTCGACGGGCCGGCGTCGCTGGCCGACCTGCTGGCCTTCCTGCCGGCGCACCAGCGCGACCACGCCGAGCAGCTCGCCGCGCTCGTCTCCTGAGCGGCCGGTCCGGGCTCAGCGCGCCGGCGCCAGGCTCTCGAGCGGCGTGTCCGGGTCGGTGAGCGCGGCGGGGTCCACCGGGTGGCCGGCGCGGACCAGCGCCTGGACCGCCTCGGTGACGTCCCAGACGTCGACGTTCATGCCCGCCGTCACCCGCCCGGCGCCGTCCAGCCAGAAGGCGGTGAACGGCCCCTCCTCCGGGTCCCCGCGGGTGACGACGGTGTGCTCCGGCCGGCCGAGACCCGAGTACTCCATGCCCAGCTCGTACTGGTCGGAGAAGAAGTACGGCACCCGGTCGTAGGCGACCTCCTGGCCGAGCACCGACCGCGCCGCGGCCGGCCCCTGGTTGAGCGCGTTGGCCCAGTGCTCCACCCGCACCGGCCGGCCGTACAGCGGGTGGTCGGCGGCGGCGACGTCGCCCGCGGCGTACACGTCGGGTGCGGAGGTGCGCAGGGCGGCATCGGTGCGGATCCCGTCGGCGACGTCGAGCCCCGCAGCCGCGGCCAGGCCGGTCTCCGGCACCACCCCGATACCGACGACGACGAGGTCTGCTGGCACCTGCTCGCCGCCGTCGAGCTCCACCCCGGTGACCCGACCGGCCGGCGCGACGACGCCGCGGACGCCGGTCCGGGTGCGCAGGTCGACGCCGTGCGAGCGGTGCAGCCGCGCGAACACCTCCCCCATCAGCGGCCCGAGGACGCCGTGCAGCGGGGTCGGCTGGGGCTCGACGACGGTCACCCGGTGGCCGTGCGCGCGCGCCGCGGCGGCCACCTCCAGGCCGATCCACCCGGCGCCGACCACGACGACCCGCCGCCCGCCGCCGGCGAGGTCGGCGACCAGCCGGTCGGCGTCGGCGAGGGTGCGCAGGTAGCGCACCCCGTCGGCGTCGGCGCCCGGGACCGCCAGCCGGCGGGGCGAGGCCCCGGTGGCCAGCAGCAGCCGCGAGTAGCCGAGCCGCTCGCCGGTGCCGAGCTCGACCCGGTGGGCCGCCGGGTCGAGCGCGGTGACCGCGACACCGGTGCGCAGGTCGACGCCGGCGTCGGCGTACCAGCCGGTGTCGTGGACGTGCGCGTCGTCGCGCGCCGCCTTCCCCAGCAGGTACTGCTTGGACAGCGGCGGGCGCTCGTAGGGCAGCTCCGGCTCCGCCCCGACGAGCACGACCGGCACGTCACCACCCTCGGCCCGCAGGGTCTCGGCGGCCTTGGCGCCGGCCAGGCCGCCACCGACGACGACGACGGGATCCGCTGCGGACACGAGCGCCTCCTCGGGTGAGGAGCCGATCCTCCACCCTCCCGGGGCCGCGGGACCGCGTCCGCGTCCCCGTTGCGGGGACCGCCGGGCCCAGCCGCGGACCGGCCCGACCTCGCCCGGGTCGTCGTCGCGGGCGGGGGGCTCGCCGCCGAGGTGCACGGGCAGGCCGGGCTCCGGCGGGGGCAGGGCAGCGGCCCCCGCGACCGGGTGCGGCCGGGGCCGGCGCGGCCCGGACGGCGGGCAGCGCCCGGAACCGCTCGAGCCGCTCGTCGTCGTCGAAGACGCCCTCCAGCACGACGCCGGTTCCTCCCCGTCGAGCACCTCGACCGTGAGCCACTCGACCACGGGCCCACGACAGGCCCGGTGTGGCGCTGGTCACACCGCCCACCGGCCCGCCGGTCCTCCGGCGGGACGAGGATGACCGGTGTGAGCGATCAGCGGCCGGTGCAGGTACGGGTGGCGTCGGCCCAGGTCGACACCCGCGTGGGCGACCTGGAGGGCAACGCCGCGCTCGTCGTCGAGTGGGCGCGGAAGGCCGCCGACGACGGCGCGCACCTGGTGGTCTTCCCCGAGATGACGCTGACCGGCTACCCGGCCGAGGACCTCGTGCTGCGCGAGTCCTTCGCCGCCGCCAGCGAGCAGGCCCTCACCGACCTCGCCGGCACGCTCGCCGGGCAGGGCCTGGGCGGGCTCGCCGTCGTCGTCGGGTACCTGGCGCACACCTCCGGCGCGGGACCGGCGCCGGTCGACCGGGTGCCCGAGGACGACGACCGGCCCGGCGACGCCAACCCCCGCCGCGGCGCCCCGCGCAACGCCGCCGCGCTGCTGCACGGCGGGCAGGTGGTGGCCCGCTACGCCAAGCGGCACCTGCCCAACTACGGCGTCTTCGACGAGGCGCGCTACTTCGTCCCCGGCACCGAGCTGCCGGTGGTGCGGCTGCACGGCGTCGACGTCGCCCTGACCATCTGCGAGGACCTCTGGGTCGAGGGCGGCCCGTGCGGCGTGGCCGGGCAGGCCGGCGTCGACCTCGTCGTCTCCCCCAACGCCTCCCCCTACGAGCGGGCCAAGGACGACCTGCGGCTGCCGCTGGTGCGGCGCCGCGCGGCCGAGGCCCGCGCCCCGATCGTCTACTGCAACCTGGTGGGCGGGCAGGACGAGCTGGTCTTCGACGGCGACTCGCTGGTCGTCGCCGCCGACGGCGAGCTGCTGGCCCGGGCGCCGCAGTTCGTCGAGCACCTGCTGTGCGTCGACCTCACCCTCGACCGCGCCCGGGTGCCCGAGCGGCGGGAGGGCCGGATCGGCCCGATGACGGTCACCCGCACCGTCGTCTCCGAGGAGCCGCTGGCCGCCTTCGAGCCACGGCCGGGACGGGTCGCCGAGCCGCTGTCCGACCACGAGGAGGTCTGGCGGGCGCTGGTGCTGGGCCTGCGGGACTTCATCGACAAGAACGGTTTCCCGTCGGTGGTCCTCGGTCTCTCCGGCGGCATCGACTCCGCGCTGGTGGCCGCGCTGTCGGTCGACGCGCTGGGCGCCGACCGGGTGCACGCGGTGGCGCTGCCGTCGCGGTGGTCCTCGGAGCACTCGCTCGCCGACGCCGCGGACAGCGCCCGGCGACTGGGCCTGCACTTCTCCACGGTGCCGATCGCGCCGATGGTCGACGCGTTCGAGTCGGCGGTCGAGCTGTCGGGGACCGCGGCGGAGAACCTGCAGGCCCGCATCCGCGGCACGCTGCTCATGGGCCTGTCCAACCAGCACGGGCACCTGCTGCTGACCACCGGCAACAAGAGCGAGGTCGCCGTCGGCTACTCGACCCTCTACGGCGACGCCGCGGGCGGGTTCGCGCCGATCAAGGACGTGCCCAAGACGCTGGTGTGGGAGCTGGCCCGTTGGCGCAACGCCCACGCCCGGGCGCGCGGGGAGACCGAGCCCGTCCCGCAGAACTCCATCGACAAGCCGCCGTCGGCCGAGCTCGCGCCCGGGCAGAAGGACAGCGACTCCCTGCCCTCCTACGAGGAGCTCGACGCCGTCGTCGCCGACTACGTCGACCGCGACCTCGGCATGGCCCAGCTGCTCGAGCGCGGCCACGACCCCGAGGTGGTGGCCCGCGTCCTGCGGCTGGTCGACGTCGCCGAGTTCAAGCGCCGGCAGTCGGCACCCGGGACGAAGATCAGCCTCAAGGCCTTCGGCCGCGACCGGCGGCTGCCCATCACCAACCGCTGGCGGGAGAGCCTGCCCAGCGTCCGCGAAGGAGCCCAGGCGTGACGGAGTCGGTGCTGTACGGGGGGACGTCGACCGCCCGGGTGCGCATCCACCACCTGCAGCAGGCCAAGGAGCGCGGGGAGCGGTGGGCGATGCTCACGGCCTACGACACCTACGCCGCCGCGGTGTTCGAGGAGGCCGGCATCCCGGTGATGCTGGTCGGCGACTCGGCCGGCAACGTCGTGCTCGGCCACTCCTCGACCGTGCCGGTCACCGTCGAGGACCTGCTGCTGATGACCAAGGCGGTCACCCGGTCGACCACGCGGTCGCTGATCGTGGCCGACCTGCCGTTCGGCAGCTACGAGTCCGGGCCGCAGCAGGCGTTCGCCACCGCCGTCCGGATGATGAAGGAGGGCGGCGCGCAGGCGGTCAAGCTCGAGGGCGGGGTGCGGGTGGCGCCGCAGATCCGGCTGCTCTCCGACAACGGCATCCCGGTGATGGCGCACGTCGGCTTCACGCCGCAGAGCGAGCACGCCCTCGGCGGGTTCCGGGTGCAGGGCCGCGGCCTCGGCGCCGAGCAGCTGCTCGCCGACGCGCGCGCGGTGCAGGAGGCCGGCGCGTTCGCCGTCGTCCTGGAGATGGTGCCCGCCGCGATCGCCGCCGAGGTGACCCGGGAGCTGGCCATCCCGACGATCGGCATCGGCGCCGGGCCCGACTGCGACGCGCAGGTGCTGGTGTGGCCGGACATGGCCGGCCTCAACGGCGGCCGGGTGCCGCGGTTCGTGAAGAAGTACGCCGACCTGCGCGGAGAGCTGCTGCGCGCGGCCCGGGAGTACGCCGACGAGGTGCGCGGCGGGGTCTTCCCCGGCCCGGAGCACTCCTTCGACTGACCGGTGACCGCCGACGGCACCCCCGACCGGCCCGCCGGACCCGCCCGGCGGCCGCCCGTGGTGCGCCGCGTGGCCGGGGTGCTGCTCGGCATCGTGGTGACGACGCTGCTGACCCAGCCGATCGCCGTCGCGGCGCTGTTCTCCTACGCCGCGTTCAGCGGCTGCCTGGTCGACTGCGCCGACCCGCCCGACCTGGGCGGCGGGCTGCTGTGGTCGGCGGTGACCGCGGTCGGGCTGGCCATCCCGCTCGCGCTGGGCATGGCGGTGGCCGGGGTGCGGTCGCGGCGGGCGTGGCTCGGCGCCGGCGCCGTGGTCCTGGGCCTGGTGGTCGCCTGGGCGGTCGCGGGACTGCTGGGCTGAGCCCCCCGCCGGGCCCGCGCCAGGAGGAGCCCGTAGCCGAGCGCGTTCAGGCCGAACGCCAGCGCGTACGTGCCGACCTGGGTGGACGTCGCCGCCACGTCGAGACCCAGCGGGCCGTAGACGTAGTGGGCGAGGAAGCCGCCGTCGTAGGGCGCCGCCCCGGCCCGCTCCCTCAGCGCGAGCTCGAGCGTGGTCAGCGGGCAGGCGGCGCCGGCCAGGTTCACGGCCAGCACCGCGAGCGCCACCGGTGCGTGCACGAGCACCAGCCGGGGCCACCGGAGCGCGAGCAGCGCGCCGGTGAGCATGAGCATCACGGCGGCCCCGTGCAGGACCGCGACCGCACTCACGAGCACCACGCCCCGATCCTCCCGCGGTCCGGCCTCTCTGCGGGCGGCTTCCGTGTGCTGCGGGGCCGATCGGACCGGCAGCACGCGGAACGACCCCGCAGGGACTCAGGAGGTGCGACGCCGGCCCCGCTCCAGAGCCCGTCGCAGGCGAGGGCCGAGTACGGCGGGGACGAGGTCGGCCCAGGTCCAGCGGACGACTCCCCAGCCCTCGTCGCGGATGGCGTCCTCCCGCCGCTTCTCGTCGAAGACGGCGTCACCCGGGTCCTGGCCCGGCCGCAGCAGCCGCCCGTACTTCACCCGACCGTCGAACTCGCCCAGGACCCGCTCCTCCTCCCAGGCGACGTCGGCCCGGCCGAGGAGCCGCCCGCCGGCCGTCCGGACCGGGAACTGCAGGGACGACGGCGGCACGCCGAGCCCGTGCAGGAGGACGCGGCTCCGGCTCTCGCCCACGCTCTCGCTGCGGGCGTCGGCGAACCCGATCGCCCGTGCCGCACGTCGGCTGCCGGGACGTGCCCGATGCGGGCGAGCCGGGCCACGAGGTCCGCCCGCTGCACGAGCCCGAGCCCGAGGGCCGCGTCGAGAACGACGACCGCGGCCTCGGCGGGCAGCGTGCGGGCGAGGTCCAGCGCCGTGCGGGCAGGCGTGGCGACGACGACGCCGTCCACGGTGGTGACCTCGTCGTCGGGCAACCGGGCGACGTGGCAGCGCAGGTACCGGCCGACCTCGCTGGACGCCGGTGGCCGCCGCGTCACGTGCACGCGGCCGAGCGGCACGCCCCACAGCGGCAGTCCCCACAGCACCGCCGCCGACTGGTGGCTGACGACCGCGGGCCGGCGCAGTGCCGCGACCGTCGCGACCACCAGGTGCCGGTGCCGCGCGACCGCGTCGAGGGACGACGGGTCGGTCAGGTAGGCGCCCGGCCGCAACCGGGTGAGCTCCCCGCGTCGCAGGCGGGCGGTCAGCTCCTCGTCGGACCAGCCGCCGTGCAGGGCGTCCCGGCGGAGGACGAGGTCGGGCGGCAGCAGGGGTTCCACGGCCCGACCGTCGTCCGGCGAGGAGACCGGGGGGAGCCCGGGCGCCAGGCCGTGGACGGACGACGCGTTGTGGACGCGGGCCGCCCTGCGGGCCGGTTCCGTGCTCCGCGGGCTAGATCGGACCCGCGGCACGCGGAACGAGCCGGCAGAGCGGACGGGCGCGGGTCAGTCGCCCTCCCGCCACTCCCGGTCCTCGGCGTCGAGGCGCTCGTTGCGCTCGGCCACCGACTGCAGCGCGTTCGCGGCCTCCTCGCGGGTGGCGTAGGGCCCCAGCCGGTGCCGCTCCGCGCACCCGTCCCGGTCCTCGACGGTGTTGTGCTTCAGGCAGTAGAACCACGGTCCCTGCGCCACGGGGGCACCTCCTCGTCGACGACCGTCCCCCTGAGCGTGCCCCGGCGAGGGCCGCGGTGAACCCCCGGCCGCCCGGTCGTGGCGGACGACGCCGTCCCGCGTGCGCGAGGCGCCCCGCTCCGGCCGTCTCATGAGGCATCCTCTCGCCCGTGACGGTCCGAGCGCGTGACCTGGACGGTCCGGCGCCCGCCCAGCGCCGGGACGGCGCCGAGACCCGAGTGGCCGCCCTGCTGCTCGCCGTGCTGCTGGTCACCGGCGGCGGCACGGGGCTGGTCAACCTCGCCCTCGACGGCGTCGTCCGCGACGGCGTCATGCGCACCGCCTACGGCGCGACGATGGCCGCCTGCCTGCTCGCCGCGGTGCCGCTGGTGGTGCGCCGGCGTGTCGGCCGCTGGCAGACCTTCGGCCTGGTGCTGCTCGGCGACCTCATCTACGCCGTCGTCGCGCTGTGCATCGAGGACCCGGTGCGCTACGCCACGCCGCTCATGCTGCTGTTCCCCGCGGTCGTGGCGGCCTGGTTCCTGCGCCCGTGGATGCTCGCGGTCAACATGGTCGCCACGCCGCTGGCGCTCCTGGTCGCGCTGTGGACCAGCTACCCCGACCCGGTCGGTCTCGCCGTCCAGGTCGCCGTGCACGCCGGCATGCTCGACCTGGTCGCGGGTTGCGTGGCCGTGCTGCGGCACCGCGAGCGGGCGCTGCTGGCGGAGACCGCGGCGCTCACCCTCCGCGATCCGCTCACCGGCCTGGCCAACCGGCGCCACCTCGTCGAGCAGGCGCCGCGCACCTGGCGACAGGCCCGCCGCGAGGGCCTGCGGGTGGCCGCGATGGTCATCGACCTCGACCACTTCAAGCAGGTCAACGACGTCCACGGGCACGCCGTCGGCGACGCCGTCCTGCAGACCGTGGCGCGGGCGCTGTCGGCCACCGTCCGGCCCAGCGACGTCCTCGCGCGGCTGGGCGGTGAGGAGCTGGTGGTGCTCGGCCTGGTCGGCGATCCCGGGGAGGCGCAGCGGCTGGCCGAGCGGCTCCGGCAGGCCGTGGCGGGCGCGCGCACCGCGCAGGGCCACGGCGTCACCGCCTCCATCGGCGTCGCACTGACCCGGCCGGTCGACGGCGAGGACCCCGCCGCCGCGCTGTGGTGGCTGGTCGACCGCGCCGACGCCGCCATGTACGAGGCCAAGCAGGGCGGCCGCGACCGGGTGGCCGGCACCTGCCCGCCGCGGCCCCGCCCCGCGCCGTCGGGCGAGCGGTTCGGCCCGCCGACCGTCCCGGGCCCGGCCCTGCCCTCCGACGTCCGCTGAGCGTCCCCGTCCTCACCCGGTGGGGAGGGCGGTTCTCTGCTTCCCTGTCCCCATGACCCTGGTGGTCCCGGACCCGACCCGGACGGTGCCGCTGCCGCTGCGGCAGCAGGCCGACGTCCGCGACCGCTGGCTGACCGAGCGGCTGCTCGAGCTGCTGCCCGGGCTGATGGACCGCGCGGGCATCGACCTGTGGATCGTCACCGGCCGGGAGAACAACGAGGACCCGGTGCTCGCGACGCTGCTGCCGGCCGTGTGGCTGTCGGCGCGGCGGCGGACCGTCCTCGTGCTGCACCGCAGCGACGACGGCGTCACGCCGGTCGCCGTCTCCCGCTACCCGGTCGGCCAGTTCCTGCCCGGCTGGTCGCCGGAGGACGGCGGGGAGTGGGACGCCGTCCGGCGGATCGTCGAGCAGGCCGCACCGCGCCGCATCGGCATCGACGTCTCGGCCCGCTGCGCGCCGGCCGACGGGCTCACCGTCACCGAGCACCGGGCGCTGGCCGACGCCCTGGGCCCGTGGGCGGGGCGCCTGGTGTCGGCCGAGGACCTCGTCGTCGGCTGGCTGGAGACCCGGCTGCCCGAGGAGGTCGCCGCCCTCGACGCCCTCAACCGGCTGACCGACCGGGTGCTCGCCGAGGCGTTCTCCCCCGCCGCGCTGACGCCGGGCGCCACGACGGCGGGCGACCTCGCCTGGTGGCTGCACCAGCGCCTGGCCGACCTCGGCGTCCCCCCGTGGTTCCACCCGGGGGTCACCGTGCAGCGCGCCGGGGTCCCGCTGCTCGACGAGGGCGGCGTGGCGCTGCCTGCGCTGACGCGGGACGCCGTCCTGGAGCCCGGCGACCTGGTCACCTGCGACGCCGGCCTCACCAGCCTGGGCCTGGCCACCGACCTGCAGCGCAGCGGCTACCTGCTGCGGCACGGCGAGACCGCTCCCCCGCCCGGACTGCAGGCGGCGTGGACGGCCGGCACCCGGGTGCGGGCGCTGACCGCCGAGGCGCTGACCGCGGGGCGCACCGGCAACGAGGTGCTCGCCGCCGCCCGCGCCGCCGCCGACGCCGAGGGGCTCGCCGCGGAGGTGTACTCCCACCCGATCGGCGTGCACGGGCACGGGGCCGGGCCGGCGATCGGCCGGTGGGACGACCAGCGCGGCGTCCCCGGCGACGGCGACCGGGTGCTGCACCCCGGCACCGTCTACGCGCTGGAACTCGCGGTGCGCGCGACGGTGCCGGAGTGGGGCGGCCAGGGGGTGCGGCTGGGCCTGGAGGAGGCCGTCGTCCTCACCCGGGCCGGGACGTCGTTCCTGGGCTCGCCGCAGCGCGAGCTCTGGACGGTGCCGGCCGGCTGACCTCAGCCCGAGGACCGGCGGCGCCGGGCGCGCATGAGCAGGTCGCCGGGCCGGGGCACCGCCCAGGCCGCCCGGCTCAGCGGGCTGGTGGTCAGCGCCTGGTCGGCGTACTCGCCGCGCACCCGGCCGGGTCCCGGCGTCGGGGTGTCGAGGATGTCGGTGCCGTCGTCGGGGCGGTCGCTGGTCTGGGCCCGCGGGCCGACCACCGACAGCAGCGCGTCGGTGAGCGCGGGGCTCACCTTCTGCCCGGTGAGGAAGCCGAACGCGGCGTCACCGACCGGCACCTCGCGGCGCGGGTGCTCGGCCAGCCGGACGACCGCCTCGGCGACGAGCTCGGGGGCGTACACCGGCGGCGGGGGCTTGGGCATGGACCCGGTCCGGCTGCGCGAGTGCTCGAAGAAGGGCGTCGCGATGCTGGCCGGCAGCACCGTGCACACCGACACCGGGGAGCCGGCGTCGGTCAGCTCCATGCGCAGCGCGTCGTAGAACAGCCGCACGGCGGCCTTGCTCGCCGAGTAGGCCGCGTGCAGCGGCAGCGCCCGGTGGCTCTCCACGGAGCCGATGCCGACCAGCACCCCGCCGCCGTCCCGCTCGAGCACCGGGACGGCGGCCTTCGCGGCGGCGACGTGGCCCAGGTAGTTGACCTCGGTGACCCGGCGGAACTCGGCCATCGTGGTGTCGGCGACGGTGGCGTAGACGCTGACCGCCGGCACGGTGACCCAGGTGTCGACCCGCCCGAAGCGCTCCTCCGCGTCCTGCGCGAGGGTGGCCACCGCGTCGTCGTCGGAGATGTCGGTGGGGACGGCGACGGCCTCCGCCGGGCGCTCCCGGAGGTCGTCTACCAGCGTGGCCAGGGCCTCCACCGACCGCGAGGCGACGACGATGCGGGTCACCCCGCGGCGGACGAACTCCAGCGCCGTCGCCCGGCCGATGCCGCTGGAGGCACCGAGGACGACGACGACCTGCTCGGACAGCGGGCGTGGGCTCATGGCGCCCCGGTACCCCACCCGCGGCTACTCCTCCCGCGCCCGGCGCGTCTCCCGGTCGTTGGCCTGCTGGATGGCGTCGACCAGCTCGTCCTTGGTCATCGACGAGCGGCCGTGGACGTCGAGCCGCTTGGCGACGTCCAGGAGGTGCTCCTTGGTGGCGTTCGCGTCGACCCCGCCCTTGGTCTCGCGGTCGGTGCCGGCGCCGCCCTCGGCCTGGGGGTCACTCGGCCCCTTGTGGTCCTTGGGCTCCCAGTGGTCGCCGACCTTCTCGTGGGTGTGCTTGACCGCCGCCCATGCGACCCGGTTGGCCCGCTGCTCGTCGCCGTCGTAGGTCTCGACGGCGGAGTCGTGCGCCTTGGCGTACGTGCGCTGCGCCTTCTCGTCGGAGCGCTGCAGGGTGCTGGGGAGTTCCTCGTCCCTCGCGTCGCCGCTCTTCGTCGTCTTCGGCATGGCGCTGCACTACCCCGTTGGGACAGGCAGGACCCGCGACGGGGTGCCACCGGCGGCACCCCGTCGCGGGTCCCCCTGTCAGGAAACGGTCAGCCGCGGCGGTCGGGCTTGTGGAAGCGCCAGCCCTCGGCCTCGAGCTCCGGGATCACCCGCGCCACGGCCTCGACGGTGCCGCTGCGGTTGATGTCCGGGCCGTCGTGGAGCAGGACGACCGCGCCGGGGTTGGCCCGCACCCGGCTCTCCAGCCGCTCGGTGAGGACGTCGGCGTCCTGGGTCTCCCAGTCCTCGATCGTGACCGTCCAGCCGAGCGGCTGCATGCCCAGGTCGGCGGCGACCTGCGGGCTCTGGCCCCAGGCGCCGTACGGGGCGCGGAAGTAGGGGATCCGCGCGCCCGGCACGATCTCGCGGATGAGCGCGGAGGTGGCCTCCAGGTCGGCGCGGACGGCCTCCGGCGACCAGTTGGTCAGGTTGTCGTGGTGCATCGTGTGGTTGCAGAGGGTGTGTCCCTCGGCCACGATCTGCCGGACCAGGTCCGGGTTCTGCCGGGCGACGTCGCCCCACAGGCAGAACACCGCCTTCACGTCGTGCTCACGCAGCACCCCGAGCAGCCGCGGGGTGTCGCGCGGGTTGGGCCCGTCGTCGAACGTGAGGGCTGCGACCCGGCCCTCGAGCTTCGTGGTCGTGACGATCTCGGCGGTCGCCGGGCCGCCCTGGCCCGGGCCGGCGCCGGCGGCCTGCGCCGGCGCGACGCCGAGGAGCAGTGCGCCGAGGGCCAGCGGTGCGGTGACGAGGCGCAGCGCGCGCCTGCGGGACGTGGTCATGGACTCCCCCTGGAACGTGATCGGACCGGGACGGGCGGCCGCCCCGGGGTGGCCGCTGACGCCGGGCGGTCGCCGTCGTGCGTGGCGACCGCCCGGCGGTCAGCTCCTGGCCGGTGGGGCCGCGGTCAGTCCTGCGCCGCGGCCAGGGTCTCGTGCAGCGCCCAGTAGGCGGGCTTGCGCTCGTAGTCCTCGAACATCACGGTCGCCGCGCCCTGGCCCGGCGAGAAGCTCGGCACCCAGGAGTACTTGTCGGTGAAGCCCCAGATGGTGAACGAGTTGCAGTCCTCCACCGCGAGGCAGGCCTCGAGGACGCCCTGGTACGTGTCGGCCTGCTCCTGCAGCAGCTCCGGTGTGGGCCGGCCGTCCTCCGGCAGCGTGAACCGGACGTCGAGCTCGGTGATCGCGGTCTCCAGGCCCAGGTCGTCGAAGCGCTGCATGTTGGCCTGCAGAGTGCTGGGGAAGGGGTACTGCAGGTCCAGGTGCGCCTGGAAGGCGAACCCGTGCAGCGGGACGTCCTCGGCGAGCAGCTGCTTGGCCAGGTCGTAGTAGGCGGTGCTCTTCGTGTTCCAGTCCTCGACGGCGTAGTCGTTGAGGAAGAGCTTGGCCTCCGGGTCGGCCTCGTGGGCCCAGCGGAAGGCGTCGGCGATGATGCCCGGGCCCAGCTTCGCGATGAACGGGTTGGCCGTGGCACCCGTCGAGCCGTCCCGCAGCCGCACGCCGCCGTTGTCCCACTCGTCGGCGAAGATCTCGTTGGCGACGTCCCACTGCTGGATGCGGCCGGCGTAGCGGCCGACCACGGTCTGGATGTGGTCCTTGAGGACCGCGCGGAGCTCCGCCGGGTCCTCGATCTCGTGCACCCAGGCCGGCAGCTGGCTGTGCCAGAGCAGGGTGTGCCCGCGGACGACCTGGCCGTTGGCCTCGGCGAAGTCGACGATGGCGTCGGCCGGCCCCCAGTTGTAGACGCCCGGTTCGGGGTGGATGAAGTCCCACTTCATCTGGTTCTCGGGCGAGACGGAGCTGAACTCCGCCGCGAGGAGACGCCGGTACTGCTGGTCGTAGGTGAACGGGTCGGGGTAGCCGGCGTCCACGTGGTGCCCGCCACCGGCGGCCGCGGTGCCGATGACCAGGTCGTCGGGCGCGACCGTGCGCAGGCCGTTCTTCTTGGCCTGGCCGTAGGACTGGTCCTCGTTGGCGTGGCTCGGCGGCGCCTCCTGCGCGGGAGCCGCGGCGGCGGGCAGCACCGCCGCGGACAGGAGGACGGGCACCAGACCGAGCCCGAGGGCACCCCGGGCGACGATGCGGGACGTGTGAGCACGCATGCAGCTGGACCTTCCGAGAGGAGCTGTTCGAGGTTTCCGAAAGTTTCCGGAACGTGAGCCACGTTACGGATGGGTGTCGCGGTACGTCAAGGCTCGGTCTCGGACCGTGCGGTGGGCCCGTCCCGAGGGCGGGCGGCCCTAGGCTGGACCCTCCGAGGAGGAGGAACGGGTGTCCGAGAGTCAGGGCCGTGCCATCACGATCGCGGCCATCGCGGCGGAGGCCGGCGTCTCCCTGCCGACCGTGTCCCGGGTCCTCAACGGGCGTTCCGACGTCGCGCCGCGCACCCGCGAGCGGGTCGAGCAGCTGCTGCGCGAGCACGGCTACCAGCGCCGCGGGGGCCGCGCGCGGGACCGGGCACGGCTGGTCGACCTCGTGTTCAACGACCTCGACAGCCCCTGGGCGGTGGAGATCATCCGCGGCGTCGAGGAGGCCGCGCACGCCGAGGGGGTCGGCACCGTCGTCTCGGCCATCCACCGCCGCGCCAGCGCCACCCGCGCCTGGCTGGAGAACCTCGGAGCGCGGGCGAGCGACGGCGCCATCCTGGTGACCAGCGAGCTGGACCCGACACTGCGGTCGGAGCTGGAGGAGCTGCAGGTCCCGGCCGTGGTCATCGACCCGGCCGGGGTCGCGTCGCTCGACGTGCCGACCATCGGCGCGACGGACTGGGCCGGCGGGCTGAGCGCCACCGACCACCTGACGGGGCTGGGTCACCGGCGGATCGGGTTCGTGGGTGGCCCCGCTCCCCTGTGGTCCAGCCGCGCCCGTCTCGACGGGTACCGGGCCGGGCTGAGCGCCGTCGGCGTGGCCGTCGACCCGGCGCTGGTGCTGGAGGGCGACTTCGGGTACGCGTCCGGGTTCGAGTGCGCCGGTGCGCTGCTGCGGCTGCCCGACCGGCCCACGGCGGTCTTCGCCGCCAACGACCAGATGGCGCTCGGCGTCTACGAGGCAGCCCGCAGGCAGGGTCTGCGGGTGCCCGAGGACCTCAGCGTGGTGGGGTTCGACGA
Organism: Geodermatophilus sp. SYSU D00710; assembly: GCF_054050195.1. Lineage (NCBI taxonomy): Bacteria > Bacillati > Actinomycetota > Actinomycetes > Geodermatophilales > Geodermatophilaceae > Geodermatophilus > Geodermatophilus sp. SYSU D00710. Next base: position 9,705 of record NZ_JBJGYX010000020.1, on the reverse strand, counting down.
TCTGCCCCAGGCCCAGTGGTCCCCGCCGCCGCTGACCACCGTGCACCAGCCGCTGGCCCAGATGGGCATGCTCGCCGCCCGCACCGTGCTCCGGCTGATGCAGGGCGAGCCGGTCGAGGGACCACGGATCGAGCTCGCCACGCGGCTGGTGGTCCGGGACAGCACCGCACCTCCGCCCGGCTGACCGCCCGCGCCGGCGGTCAGTCCACGAGCCAGCGCGACCAGTGCGCCCGCTGGTCCCCGGTCAGGGGCGTCGAGGCGTCGGCGGCGTAGTCGAAGTTCACCAGCACCATCTCCGCGCGCAGTGCCGGCTGCCCGTCCTGGGCGAGCTCCTGGCGCAGTCCGATGGAGCTGCGGCCCAGCCGGGTCACCGTGCCGACGACGGTCAGGTGCTCACCGGCGCGGTAGTGGATCTGCCGCAGGTAGTCGACCTCCAGCCGGGCGAGGATGATCCCCGCGCCCGGCCTGGGGTCGGCCATGGCCAGCCGGGCGTCCTCGAGCAGGCCGAGCACGCGGGCGTGGTTGACGTGCCCGAAGACGTCGGTGTCCGACCAGCGCAGCTGGACCGGGTGCTCGTGCGGCCGGCTCAGGGCAGGTCCGCCGTCTCCGCGGACTGCCGGTGGGCGCCCTGGGCGTCGTCAGGGTCCGGGTGCAGGGTGCGCTCCTCGGACTCGGCGAGGATCACCTCGGCGGCCACCTCCTCCATGCCCGAGCCCTTCATCTCGGCCTCCTCGGGGAGCAGGTCGGCGCGGGTCTCGATGTTGTGCTCGGTGACGTTGGCCAGTGCCTCGGGGCTGGGTTCCTTCTGCGTGACCACGAGGTCTCCTCAGAACCGCTGCTGCTCGGTGCCGAGGCCCAGGGCCCGGGCCACCTCCTGCACGTTCTCGAACCGCTCGCCCTCCGGCAGCCGGCGCAGGTCGGCGAGCACCCGGTCGGTCGCGTTCGACTCCTGCGCCCGGGCGAGGAGGGTGTCCCGGTCGGCCGGCCACACCTCCTTGCCCAGCACCTCGGCGATGGCGGCACGGCGGTCGACGTCGGCCGGGCTGGTCCCGGCGGGTGTGCCCTCCTGGTGCGGATCGGACATGGCTGCGGCCTCCGTCACTGCGGGGTGGGGGTGGAGTCGTCGGTGTAGCGCAGGATCGCCGCCACCGGGATGTCCCCCGGCATGGCCGCGCGCGGCACGACGACGACGCCGGCCGTGCTCGCCACCGCGGCCGCCAGCAGGGCCCGCTCGGCCGGCACCGAGTGGACCTCCTGCACGCCGAGGGCGTCCATGTCGGCCTGGTCGACGCCGAGCTCGAGCGGCGAGGCGCCCACGAGGAGCTTCTCGTCGTCGGCGGGGTCGGCGAGCACGAGGGTCTCCACCTGCGCCTTGCGGAGCGCCTCGACGACGTTGGCGGTGCCGGTCACGGCCAGCCCGTGGGCACCGGCGGAGCTGATCTTCTCGACGACCTCGGCCTCGTCGTGGGCCTCGTGCTCGGCGACCAGCTCGGCGGCCTTGCGCTCGACCGGCTCCCGGTCGGCGCCGGCGGCCCGGCCGCCCTCGTCGATGGAGACGATCAGGTCCGACCACAGCCCGCTGGCGCGGTCGGTGAGGATCTGCCGGGCGCGCATGTCGCCGGCCAGCAGGACGAAGCGGGGGTGCACGCGGCGCACGACCGAGGCGATGTGCTCGGCGACGTCGTCGGCGTTGTGCACCCACTTGTTCTCGGCGTTGTGCTGGTACCGGTGGTGGGCCCAGCCGCCGCCCTGGAACTTGCGGATCTGGAAGGTGTCGCCCTTCACCGTCTCCTCCTCCTCGGCGTGGCCGGGGAGGGTGGCGAGGGTGAGGTCGGCACCGGTCCGGTCGGTGAGGACCACGACGTGCGGCACGCGGCCGGGCAGCGCGCGCAGCACCGGCAGCAGGTCCGGCTGCGGCGACCACTCGGCGAGCTCCTGGCGCGGCACGTCGCCGAGCTGGGAGTCGAAGACCACCCTGCCATCGGAGGCGACGATCACCGCTCGGCCGCGGATCGTGCCGGCCTCGCCGCCGTCGTTGCCCTCGAGCAGCCGGCTGCGCACCGCCTCGACGACGGCCTCCGGTGCGCCCTGCTCGGTGAGCTTCTCGGCGACCGCCCGGACGCGGAGGTCCAGCTCGGTGTCGGCGTTCTCCGTCACGTGGGTGACGTCGGCGGTGACGGTGGCGAAGGGACCTGGGGCCTCGAAGACCGGTGCCAGGAAGGACACGTCCATGGGGTGGGGACCACTTCCTCAGTGCGGGATCGGTGTGCGGAACGGCGTCCTCGGCGGGACGCGCACTGCTCGCCGCCTACCCACCGGCCCGACCGCCACACACGGTGTCGGATCCGGCAGGCAGGGGTAGGCGCCTCCCCATGACCGAGCACGACCAGCTGCCGCTGCCCGACTACGACCACCTGCCGGTGGAGGGACTGATCTCGCGCATCCGCACGCTGGACGCGACCGGCCTGCAGACGCTGCTCGACTACGAGCGGGCCCACGCGAACCGACTGCAGGTCGTCATGGCCATGGAGAACCGGCTCAAGTCGCTGCACGAGGGCGCGCAGCCCTCGGGCGGTGACCCGGCGGCCGCGGCCGCGGACGACCCGGTGCACGCCTCGGCCGGCTCCAAGGTCTCGCAGGCGACCTCCGGTCCACCGGTGAACCCGCCGTCGCAGGGCGACCCGACCAACCCGGCCCAGCCCCGCTCGACCGGCTGAGCCCCTGACCCGTGCACGTCCGCGGAGGTGCACGGGTCAGCCGCTGAAGGCGCCGACCATGTCCATGACGGCGGGACCGAGCAGCACGATGAACAGCGTCGGCAGGATGCAGACGATCAGCGGGAAGATCACCTTGACCGGGATCTGCATCGCCTTCTCCTCGGCCCGCTGCCGGCGCTTGAGCCGCATCTCGGCGGCCTGGGTGCGCAGCACGTCGGCGATCGAGACGCCGTAGGCGTCGGCCTGGACCACCGCGCGGATGAACCGGCGCAGGTCGGGGACCGCCGTCCGCTCGGCCAGCGCCAGGTACGCCTCCCGCCGCGGCTGGCCGACACCGATGTCCTGCAGCGTGCGGATCAGCTCCTCGGCCAGCGGGCCGCGGCCGTTGCGCCCGGCGCGCGACATCGCCGCCTCGAAGCCGAGCCCGGCCTCCACCGCGATGGTCATCTGGTCGAGGGTGTCGGCGAGCTCGAGGCCGATCGCCTGCTGCCGCTCCTGCCCGCGGCTGTGGAGCAGCAGCTCGGGGACGACGTAGGCCACCCCGGTCGCGACGACGGCCATCAGCACGGTGAGCGGGCCGGGCCGGGCGGTCGCCACCAGCAGGCCCAGCGCCGCGGCGACGGCGGCGAGCACCAGCTTGGCGGCCACCAGCCGGGGCACCGGCCACTCGGCGGGACGGCCGGCGGCGGCGGCCAGCCGGTCGAGCCGGGCCACCGTGCCGGCCGGGGTGAGCGCCCCGGCCAGCCGCGGCAGCAGCCGCGGGCGCGACCGGCCGGCGGTGGCCCCGGGCAGATCCAGGCCCCGGGTCAGGTTGGCGCGGGCACGGGCGGCGTCCTGCGGCCGGGCCAGCAGGGCCCAGCCCAGCAGTGGGACGGCGAGGGCGACGGCCAGCGCGGCCGCGAGCACGGGAGGCGGGAGGGTGCTCATCAGAACCGGATCGTCACGGTCTTCTTGAGCCACACCGCGCCCACGGTGAGCAGCGCGGCGGCGACCCCGATCATCACGTAGCCGGCGAGGCTCTCGGTGAAGCCGGAGAGGTACGCCGGGTTGCTCACCGCGAGGAACGCGACGATGCCGAACGGCAGGGCCATCAGCACGACCGCCGACAGCTTGCCCTCGGCCGACAGCGCCTTGACCTGGCGGCGGATCGCGTTGCGCTCGCGGATGGTGTGCCCGACGGTGTCGAGCACCTCGGCCAGGTTGCCGCCCACCTCGCGGTGGATGGCGATGGCCTGCGCGATCCAGCGGAAGTCGTCACTGGCGGTCCGCTCGGCCACCTCCTCGAGGGCGTCGCCGAGGTCCCGGCCCACCCGGGTCTCGTTGACGATGCGAGCGAACTCCTCCGAGGTGGGGGACGCCGCCTCGGTGGCCACCGAGTCCACCGCGCGCAGCAGGCTGTGGCCGGCCCGCAGGCTCGAGGCCATCAGCTGCAGCGAGTCGTCGAGCTGATCGGCGAAGGCCGCCTGGCGCCGCCGGCGCCGCAGGCCGAGCCCCACCTTGGCGCTGAGCGGAGCCAGCGCCGCGAGCGGCACGGCGAGCAGCACCCCGCCGGCCAGGAAGCCGAGGGCGCCGAGGACGAGGCCGGCCAGGCCCACCAGCAGGACGACGTCGGCCAGCGCCATCGCCACCCCGGCCCGCTCCAGCGCCGCGGTGCCGGCCGCCACCCGGCCGCGGCGGGCCAGCGCGCGCTCGACCGCGGCCCCGGCGACCGCCGACGCCCCCGCCAGCGCCGATGCCGGGGGCGCGACCGTGGGGTCGAGGCGGGACAGCGGCACCCGCCGCGGCCCGGCCGGCAGGACGGCCAGCGCCAGGACCAGCAGCGCGGCGGTGACCGCGAGCAGCCCGGCGGCGAACAGCAGCGGGGACATCAGGCCCACCCCCGGCGCGGCTCGACGGTGCCGAAGACCCGCGGGGAGACCCGGATGCCGAGCTCCTCGAAGCGGTCGGTGAACCGCGGCCGGACGCCGGTGGGCACCGGCCGGCCGAGGAACCGGCCGGCGGCGTCGACGCCGGCGGAGTAGTCGAACAGGAACGCGTCCTGCAGGGTCACCGTCTCCCCCTCCATGCCCTGGACCTCGGTGACGTGGGTGACCCGCCGCGTGCCGTCGCGCAGCCGGGTCAGCTGGACGACGACGTCGACGGCAGAGGCGATCTGCTCCCGGATCGCCCGCAGCGGCAGGTCCATGCCGGCCATGAGCACGAGGGTCTCCAGCCGGGCGATCGCGTCCCGCGGCGAGTTGGCGTGCACGGTCGACAACGAGCCGTCGTGACCGGTGTTCATCGCCTGCAGCATGTCGAGGCTCTCCCCGCCGCGGCACTCACCGACCACGATCCGGTCGGGCCGCATCCGCAGCGAGTTGCGGACCAGGTCGCGGATGGTGATGGCGCCCCGGCCCTCGATGTTCGGCGGCCGCGACTCCAGCCGGACGACGTGCTCCTGCTGCAGCTGCAGCTCCACGGCGTCCTCGATGGTGACGATCCGCTCGCCCTCGGGGATGAACGAGGAGAGGACGTTGAGCAGGGTGGTCTTCCCGGTGCCCGTGCCGCCCGAGACGATGATGTTCAGCCGGGCCTCGACGCAGGCGTGCAGCAGCTCGGCCATCTCCGGCGAGAGGGTCCCGAAGCCGATGAGGTCCTCGACGCCGAAGGGGTCCTTGGCGAACTTGCGGATGGTCAGCGTCGAGCCGGAGAAGGCCAGCGGCGGGATGATCGCGTTGACGCGGGACCCGTCGGCGAGGCGGGCGTCCACCATCGGCGAGGACTCGTCGATCCGGCGGCCCACCTTCGAGACGATCCGGTCGATCACCCGGCGCAGGTGCTCCTCGGAGGTGAAGCGCGCCCCGGAGCGGACCAGCTTGCCGCCCTGCTCGACGTAGACCGCGTCGGGGCCGTTGCACATGATCTCGGTGACACTCGGGTCGTCGAGCAGCCGCTGCAGCGGGCCGTAGCCGAGCACGTCGTCGGCGAGCTCGGCGGTCAGCCGCGCCCGCTCCTCGGCCGACAGCGGGACCCGCTCCTCCTCGACCACCTCGTCGAGCTCGCCGAGCACGATCGTGCGCAGCTGGTCCTCCGACAGCGACGGGTCGTTCATCCGGCTGCCCATGCGCTCGAACAGCGCCTTGGCCACCCGGTCCTTGAGCCGGGTGAGCGCGTCGGTGGGCGGCGCCGCGACCGGGGCGGCCGGCCGGGACACCGGCCGCGGCGGCGGGACGGCGGAGGGGGCGGCCGGGGCCTCGGGCGCCGAGTGCCGTCCCTGCGCGGCGGCCAGCCGGGAGGCGAGGTTCACGACGCCGCCCGGTGCTTGGCGCGGTACCGGCCGGGGCGCACGATCGGCGTCGCGGCGAACCGGGCGACCAGCCGGCGCAGTTCCTTGGCGGCGGGGTCCCGGCGGCCGGCGGCGAGGATCGGCACGCCCTGGTTGGTCGACGCCGGCACCGCGGCCGAGCGCGGGACGACGACGTCCACCCCGGTGCCGATCGCGGTCTCCACGTCGCGCACCGACAGGCCGCCCTTGGCCTCGGCGAAGTTCATCACCACGTGCCGGCCGGCGGGGATCATGCACAGCTCGCGCAGCACGTCGAGCTCCTTGCGCAGCCCGCGGACGCCGGGGACGTCCATGCTGCTGAGCATGACGACGTCGGTGGCCCGGTCCAGCGCCGCGAGGGTCTGCTCCGACAGGCCCGGCGCGGTGTCGACGACGACGTAGCGGAACTCGCGGGCCAGCGATGCCAGCAGGCGGGTGACGTCGGCGGCGGTCACGGTGTCACCCGCGGCCGGCGAGTCCGCGCCGCAGACGGCGTAGAGGCCGCTGGGGTGCTGGGTGAGGAAGGTCTTGAGGACCATCGTGTCCTCGGCCGCCGGGCCGTGGGCGACGTCGGGCAGCGCGTACTCGGGCACCAGGCCCAGCGCCGAGGCGACGTCGCCGAACTGCACGTCGAGGTCGACGAGCACGGTCGACTGGGGCGCGGTCTCGGTGAGCCCGATCGCCAGGTTGGAGGCCACGGTCGTCTTGCCGACGCCGCCCTTGGGCGAGGCCACGGTGATGACCCGGCCGGTGTAGCGGGCGGTCTCCTCGACCGGCCGCAGCACCCGCCGCCGTCCGGCCGCGGCCGACCCGGCCCGCTCGACCGCGGCGCGGATCTCGGCGGGGTCGGCGGCCGGCGCCAGCAGGTCGCGGATGCCGGCGCGCATGGCCTCCTGCCAGGTCTCCGGCGTCGGGTCGGCGACCAGGACGACGCTGATGCCCGGGCACTGCACGTCCAGGCGCGCGGCCAGGCCGAACGCCTCCTGCAGCACCGCGTCGGGTCCGATCAGCAGGACGTCGGGCAGCTCGCCGTCGACCAGCTGCTCGAACAGCCGCGCGGGGTCGGCGGGCAGCCGGCCCGGCGGCAGCACGTGCACGTCGCCGTCGGCCGCCTCCTTGACGCGCAGGACGAGCTCCTCGCCCGCCGCGCCGAGCACCACTCGACTCACTTGGACTCCCCGTAGACGTTGCCCAGAGCGGAGAGGTCGCCGTACACGTTGCCCTGGGTGACGATCTTCGTGCCGCTGCGGTCGGCGCCCTCGGGCTCCAGCGCGAGCCACACGGTCCCGTGCTCCATGCCGAAGACGACCAGCTCGGCGTCGCGCGCCGGGACGGCCACGGTGACCAGCAGGCTGCCGGTCGGCGCCGCCCCGCCCGACGACGCGGTGTCGGTGGTGTCGTCGGGCACCGGCGCCGGGGCGCCCTGGACCTGGGTCACCAGCGCGCCGTGCAGGGTCGCGTGCGTGGTGCCGACGGTCTTGCCGGCCTCGTTCTCCAGGGTCATGGAGACGTAGACGCCGATCTCGTCGCCGGCCGCCAGCCGGCCGCCCACGGCCCGCTGCGGCTCGAGCAGGACGCTGACCTCCGAGGTCCCCGGGGGCGCGGCCACGGTGCCGGGCACGGCGAGGTCCTCGGGGGCGGCGAAGCGGGTGGCCAGCAGCTGCTCGCCCGGCTGCAGGTCGGCGGTGGCCACCTGCCCGGCGAGCTGGTCGAGGTCGGTGACCCCGCCCTCGACGGCGGCCTTGGCCGGGAGCCGCTCGGTGCGGACCAGGTCGGGGAGGTCCTCGGCCGGCGTCCCCTCGGGGACCGGCCGGTCCACCACCAGGACGTCCACGGTCCGCACCCCGGCGAGGGCACGGGCGTCGGCGCCGCGCACGTAGGCCAGCAGCACCACCGCGCCGGTCCCGGCGAGGAGCAGTGCCACGAGGGCGGCGAGCAGTCGTCGTCTCACGAGGAGCCCCTATCGGACGAGTCGGAGGACCCAGGCACCCATCTGCGGGGCCTCGGAGTCGTAGTCGAAGGCCTCGCCGAGGTCGACGAAGCGGGTGAAGTAGCCCGTGACGCAGCGGTCGCTGCCGCCGCACGGCTTCGGGTCGGTGCTGAACTGGCCGCCCAGGTGGAACCCGGTCAGCCGGAAGGCGGCGTAGCCGTAGACCCGGTACCAGGCGTTGCTGCCGGTACCGCCGTACTCGTCGAAGATCGGCAGCAGCACGGTCCGCCCCAGCCAGGCGGAGAAGTCCTGGGGCGAGCACTCCGACGGCGGCGTGTTGCCCGTCGAGGAGTACGAGCGCTCGTCGACGGCGCTGGAGGCGCGGCACCGGCCCGGGTCGCTGACCAGGTAGCCGAAGCCGCCGGGCACGAAGTTGTCCGACGGCCCGGTGCAGTCCTCGGGCGTGTCCGAGGACTTGGTCAGGTAGATGGTGCGCACCGTGGTGCCCGAGGGCAGCCCGCCGCCGGTCTGCTGGCTGAACTCGCACCAGCTGAAGGTCAGCGGCAGCACGGCGGTGCCGCGGCTGGGACCGCCCCACGCCACGGTGGCGGTGGCCGAGACGTCGGTCGCGTCGTGACCGATCACGGGGGCGAACCAGTGTTCCTGCGGTGCCCGCCCGGCGACGGTGACCCGGTTCGGGTTCGACGCCAGGACCGGCGGTGCGGCGGTGGCGTCGCCGAGGTTGGCGTCGACCATGGCCTGGGCGGTGGCCTGCATGTCGCCGCAGGCGCCCTTGGCGCAGTCGGCCGCGACGGCGAGCGCGGCGGCGTCGGCGGCGACCTGGAGCCGGGCCCGCTCCGCGTAGAGGGCGCCGACGTCGACGGCGATGGCGGTGAAGCCGAGCATCGGCACGAGGAGCAGCACCAGGAGCACCGCCGAGGCACCGTGCTCGCCGGCCAGGCGCCGGCGGAGGACGGAGCGCCGGGGCGCGGGTGAGGTGCTGGAACGGCCCCTCCGCGAGGCCCCGCTGCGAGCCTGCGAGTCGCGGGGGGCAGGTGAGGTGCTGGAACGGCCCCTCCGCAGGGCCCCGCTGCGAGCCTGCGAGTCGCGGGGGGCAGGTGAGGTGCTGGAACGGCCCCTCCGCAGGGCCCCGCTGCGAGCCTGCGAGTGGCGGGGGGCGGAGGGGTCCTTCGTCAGCCGTTGCACCGCATGACCCCCGTCCCGGTCAGGTCGATGCTCGCGCCGAAGAAGTCGGTGAGGAACGGCATCGGGTAGTCGACGGTCACGCGCACGTTCGCCGTCCCCGTGGGAGGGCACGCGGCCGGCGTGACGGTGATCTGGCCGTTGGTGATGGCCGGGTCGAGGGTCGGGGCGGCGGCGCGGACGGCGTTGCGGGCCGCGGCCGGGTCGTTCTGCAGGGCCATGGCCCGCGCGCCCTCACGGGCGGCGGCGGTCAGGGTGCCCTGCACCTGGAACGCGTGCCCGAACTCGGCGATGCCGAGCACCAGGACGAGCAGCACCGGCAGGATCAGCGCGAACTCCACGACACTCGCGCCGCGCTCGTCGCGCACTCGACTGCGCACCGGTCCCCCACCTCCTCCGCTGGTCGTCGTCGCCGTGCTCGGGGACCGAGTACGGCGCGGGGGGGGGGGGGGGGGGGGGGGGGGGGGGGGGGGGGGGGGGGGGGGGGGGGGGGGGGGGGGGGGGGGGGGGGGGGGCGGGGGGGGGGGGGGGGGGGGGGGGGGGGGGGGGGG